>DASWCX010000376.1:0-11941 GCA_036395815.1 Actinomycetota bacterium
CCCGCCCCACCCGGCGCATCCGCCGCTTCCCCTCCTTCTGCTTCTCGAGCAGCTTCCGCTTTCGAGTGATGTCGCCCCCGTAGCACTTGGCCAGGACGTCCTTGCGCTTCGCTCTCACCGTTTCCCGGGCGATCACCCGGCTGCCGATGGTGGCCTGGATCGCGACCTCGAACATCTGTCTGGGGATGAGCTCGCGGAGCCGGCTCACCATGGCTCTCCCGTAGGTCGAGGCCTTCTCCCTGTGCACCACCGACGAGAACGCGTCGACCGCCTCCCCCTGGAGCAGGATGTCCACCCGGACCAGGTCCGAGCGCTCGTACCCCCAGTGCTCGTAGTCGAGGGACGCGTACCCGCGGGTCCGCGACTTCAGCTGGTCGAAGAAGTCGAAGATGATCTCGGCCAGCGGCAGCAGGTAGTGGATCTCCGCCCGCTCGGGGGCCAGGTAGCGCATGTCCACGAGGGTCCCCCGCCGCTGCTGGCAGAGCTCCATGACGGCGCCGAGGTACGCCGACGGCGTGACCACGGTGGCCACCACGAACGGCTCCTCCACGTGGTCGTAGGTGCCGGGGGGCGGCATCTCCGACGGGTTGTGCACGCCCACGGCCTCGTCGCCCCGGATCACCCGGAACTCCACGTTGGGGGCGGTGGCGATCAGCTCGAGGCCGAACTCCCGCTCCAGGCGCTCCTTCACGATGTCCATGTGCAGCAGGCCGAGGAACCCGCACCGGTACCCGAATCCGAGCGCCAGCGAGGACTCCGGCTCGAACACCAGGGCCGCGTCGGAGAGCTTCAGCCTGTCGAGGGCGTCGCGGAGCATCGTATAGTCGCCCCCCTCCGCCGGGTACAGCCCGCTCCACACCATCGGCTTGGGCTCCCGGTAGCCAGGAAGCGCCTGTGCCGCAGGCCTTTCCGCCAACGTCACGGTGTCGCCGACCTTCGCCTGCCGCACGTCCTTGACCCCGGTGATGAGGTAGCCGACGTCTCCGGCGTGCAGCACCTTGACCGGCGTGGCGTCGGCGGCGAATACCCCGACCTCCTCGGCCTCTGAGGTGAACCCGTTCGACATGAGGCGGATGCGGGAGCGAGCCGGGAGCTCCCCGTCGACCACCCGGATGTAGGCCACCACGCCTCGGTAGGCGTCGTAGCTCGAATCGAACACCAGGGCCCGCAGCGCGGCGGCCGGATCCCCGTGTGGCGGCGGGACGCGTCCGATCACCGCCCGCAGGAGCTCCGGCACACCGGTCCCGGACTTGGCCGAGACGGCGAGGACCTCTTCGGGCGTGGATCCGACCAGGTCGGCCAGCTCGCGGGCGGTCTCCTCGGGGTCGGCCGCGGGGAGATCGATCTTGTTCACCACCGGGACGATGGTGAGGCCGGCGCCGCTGGCCAGGTGGTAATTCGCCAAGGTCTGGGCTTCTATGCCCTGCGCCGCGTCGACCAGGAGGATGGCGCCCTCGCATGCCGCCAGGCTGCGCGAGACCTCGTAGGTGAAGTCGACGTGCCCGGGAGTGTCGATGAGGTTCAGCTCGAACTCCTCGCCGTCGAGGTCGTACCGGAGCCTGACCGCCTGGGCCTTGATGGTGATCCCGCGCTCGCGTTCGAGATCCATGCGGTCGAGGTACTGCTCGCGCATCTGGCGCTCGGCGACGGCGTGGGTCAGGTCCAGCAGCCGGTCGGCCAGCGTCGACTTGCCGTGGTCGATGTGCGCCACGATGCAGAAGTTGCGGATACGGGACTGGTCCATGCGCGACCAAGGGTACGCGGTCCCCGCTTCAGGACGTCGCCGACGTGGCCCAGGTTGGACACAGGCCGACGCGAGGTGGCGTGGGTCGGTCCGACAAGTCTGCCGCGCGTATGCTCGCCATAATGGGGATTGTGGCCGAATCGGGCGAACGGTCCACGTGGTCGTCGAACGGACCCGCCCTGATAGCGCTCTCGTTCGGGCTTCTGTCCCTCCTCGCGGCTCCTTTCCTCACGTTCGTCGGGATCCTGGCCGGTCTGGCCGCTCCGGCGATCGGCGCGACGTTCGGCATATGGGGGCTCCTCGAGGCGAAGCGCAATGATCCGCCGAAAGGAAGAATCCTCGCTGTCGCCGGGCTGTCGCTCAGCGTCCTCATCATGGTTCTCATGTCCGGGATTTGGCTGGCGATGCTGGACTCCAACTCAAGGGTGAATGAGTTCGCTCGACGGTTCTGCGCCGTGCGGCCTCCACCCCGATCGACCGTGCTCGAGTGCGCGGGTGACCTGACGAAGGAGTCAGCATCGGGCAATTCGTGCGACCTACGCGCGCGGGCAACCATCGAGTCTGCCCTACCCGTGGAGCGACTCCGCCTCTATTACGCCCGCGCCCTCGGCATGCGCATCTATCCTGAGCCATTTCTCCGCCAGCCGATGGAAGCCTATGACGGCTTCGAGGACGGAAACGTCTATGTGGCGGTCCATGGATCTTCGGACGACCCGAACAGCACGCGACAACGATTCTTGGCCGAGGCGTACCAGCTGGCGGCCGTAGACGGAGACTGGCGTTGCCAGTGAGCCGCCTGCTCCGAAGCCAAGGCCGATCCATCCAAGGGCTAGCACGAGGCACGCGAGGGGGTGGCGTGCCGTGCTACCTGTCGAAGCCATGCCTGACCGCTCACGCAAGAAACCCCGAGATCTGAACATCCTCGCTGCAGCCATCGTAGCCGACGCTACCGATCAGGAGCGAGCGACCGACGACGGGATGCCCGAAAGAACGCTGCTGCCGTGGAACTCGGTCCGCGGGGCGGCCTCAAGGGTGGGCCAGCGCGAGCGGCAGAGCTCTCGGCTGAGCAGCGCTCCGACATTGCACGTAAGGCCGCACAAGCTCGCTGGTCAAGTTCATCCACTGATTATTAGACGTAGCTCCGGTTTCTTCGATGGCAGCGAGGAATCCCTGTCGTCCCGTTCTCCCTCGATCACCGTTGGAACCAGGCCGAAATGATCTTGTTCAGTTCTTCGAGGGGCAGCGACAACTCGACGACCACCCAAGACGCCTACACGGGCCGGGGAGAGCGCGCTACGGACCAAATACCTAGGCCCCTTGGTGGCGCTGCTGGTCTAGCCTCGGCTCGCGGCCTCGTGTCGGGCCTCGTCCTCCGGATTCCAAGGACCGACGTGGAACCGAGGAACGACCCAGCGGAACAGGCTGAGGCCCGGCCGCTTGCACCAGCATTCGGGGTAGCAGGCGCACTGGTACACGCCCGCCAGTTCTAGCCCACGGCTTACGAACCCAGCAAGCAGGAAGCCGAACAGCAACAACTTCAGGGATCGTCGCATCGCCCTCGACACAAACCCGATTCTACGGCCGACGGTCAAACTGACCCACTACCGCATGCGGTGCCCGGCGGGCCCCCTGGTAGACTCGGTGGCCGTGGCGAACATCAAGTCGCAGATCAAGAGGAACCGTCAGAACGAGGGCCGCAGGGTCCGAAACAAGACCGTCCGGTCGGAGCTGAGGACCGCGGCCAAGAAGGTTCGGACGGCCGCTGCGGAAGGCGGCGAGGAGGGAACGGCCCTGCTCCGGCAGGCCACGCGCGCGCTCGATCGGGCGACCTCCAAGGGGATCCTCCACAAGCGGACCGCGGCTCGCCGCAAGTCCCGGCTGGCCAGAAGCGCCGCGTCGTCCGGCTCCGAATCCTGACTGGCTAGCGTAGCGATCCGCGCGGCCGAAGCCAGAAGCTGCCGCTACCGCCCCACCCTCGCGGGAACGTCGAGCACCGCTGCTCGCTCCCCCGCCATCGCGGCCACCAGGCCCACGAGTACAACCTCACCCGGGGTCCCGCCCTTGACCGCCCGATCGGCGTCGACCACCCGCTCGAGCAGCTCGGCCAGCTCCTCGGGCGTGAACCGAGCCGCCTGCTCGCGGTACCGCCGGAGCTGCCAGTCGAACCTGAGGCCGGCGGCCTTCGCCCCGTCGGAGGCCGACATCCGGTCGGGAAGGGTTCGAACCCTCAACAGATCGCGGATCCGGGCGGCGATGCCGCCCACGATCAGCAGCGGGTCGTCTCGCGACTCGAACAGCGACCGCAGGACCACCAGGGCCTCGGGCAGGCGGCCGGAGAGCGCCCGGTCACACAGGTCCCACACGCGCTGCTCGCCCAGCCCCTGGAACTGAGCTCGGACCTGCTCGGGTCCGATCGTCTCGCGGGCGAACGCTCCGGCGAGCTGTTCGAGGGCCTGGTCGAGGGTGGCGGGGTCCTCCCCCAACACCCTGACCAGCTCGACCGCTCCCGGCCCCGAGACCTTCATGTCGCGGGCCCGGCCCCGGTCGATCAGCCACTTCGACAGATCCGTTCGCTTCAGGACGATCTGCCTGGCCGAACCGCCCCCCGCCTGCACCGCCTTCGCCAGGGCCGGCGCGCTCCTCGCCCGGGTGACCAGGGTGAGCACGCACAGGGCGTCGGGGGAGGGCGCCTTCACGTATACGAGCAGCTCGTTCGCTCCGGATTCGGGGAGCCCCTGGCATCCCGTGACCAGCAGCGCCCGGGCCTCCCCCCACAGCGACGGCGTGGCCAGGTCCGAGGTCTCCCCGCCCCGCCAATCGGACCCCTCCACCTCCGCGGGCGCCACGCCCCGGAGGTGGAGCAACTCGCGAGCCGCCAGCCGGAGCAGGAATTCGTCCTCACCCCAGAACAGGATCACCCGCTCCTCGGCACCCGCGGTTCGCCCCCGCCCCGTTGGTCGCTCAGCCATGGCCGCTCGATTGTATGAGCAGGCGCCCACCTCCGAAGACCACGGTCACGTCGCCCCACCGGTCGGTCCGAAACACCCGCATCCCGTCCCGGGCCAGCTCGGCGAGCACCGCCGGAACGGGGTGGCCGTACCGGTTCGGTCCCACGCTGACCACGGCGACCCTGGCGTGGACGGCCAGGAAGAAGGCCGGGAGCGAGGTGTTCCCGCCGTGGTGGGGAACCTTCAGGACCAGCGCGGTCATCTGGGAGGTCTCCCGGTCGACGACGTCGGTCTGCGAGGGCTCCTCCGCGTCGCCGGGGAACAGGACGGACGCGTCGCCGTCGGTGACCCGCAGGATCAGCGAATCGTTGTTCGGATCGGAGTTCGTGCCCAGGTAGCAGTGGAACGGTCCGAGCACCTCGAGGCGCACGTCGGCCACCCGGATCTCTCCCCCGGGCCTGGGATGCTGGAACCGAACCCCCGCCGAGGCCACGGCCCGCAGGAAGTCCGCGTAGTACGGGGAGGGGCCGTAGCATCCCGGATCGATCACCAGCCCCACGGGGAACCTGGCCAGGACGGCGGGAAGCCCCGCCACGTGGTCGGCGTGCGGGTGGGTGGCGACGACGAGATCGATCCGCCGGACGCCCAGCGCGGCAAGCTTACCGGCCACCTCTTCCGCGTCGGGACCGCCGTCGATCAGGATCGAGGCTCCCGCCGGCGACCGGATCAGGGCCGCGTCGCCTTGGCCGACATCGAAGAACGTGACGGTGAAGGCCCCGGGAGGGCCCGCCCCGAGAGCGTGCCAGAACAGCAGGACGGGCAGGAGCGCAGCCACCACCGCCTTGCCCCGGCGGGGGACCCCGCGCCCCGACCGAAGCCACCATCCGGCGGCGGCCACACCGGCGATCCGGACGAACAGGCCCAGGAGGCTTCCGCCGGCGGAGGTGATCGACGGAAGCGGCGACCGGGCCAGGCGGTCGGCCAGCCCCTCGAGGTAGCGGAGGGGGACCTCAGCCGCGAGGGCGACGGCCCGGCCCGCCGCGGACGAGACGATACCGACCGCAGCGGCCACGAGCCCGAGGACCATGCCTGGCCCCACGGCCGGGAAGGCCAGCAGGTTCGCCGGCAGCGTCACGGTCGGCACCGCCCCGAAGTGGTAGAGGATCAGCGGCGTCACGCCGGCCTGCGCGCCCAACGTGGTCCCCGCCGCCAGAGCCAGGGCATTCGGCAGGAACCCGAGCCGCTGCGCCAGCGGGCCGGCCAGCAGGGCCATCCCGGCCGTCGCGGCCACCGAGAGCTGGAACCCGATCGAGTAGACGAGGGTGGGGTTCACCCCCAGTAGGATCAGCACGGCACCGCCCACGATGGCGGGAGGGCTCCGGGGGCGGCCGAGGAAGATCCCCAGCATCGCCAGCCCGGACATGACCGCCGCCCGCAGCACCGACGGCTCCGCGCGGGTCAGCACGACGAAGAAGGCCACCGCCCCCACGCCCACGGCGAATCGCGCCCGCCGCCCCAATCGGAGCAGCATGGCCAGGGCCATGATCGGAGCGAGGAACATCGCCACGTTCTCTCCCGACACCGCCGTGAGGTGGGAGAGCCCGGTCGCTCGGAAGGCCTCCTCGACACGGGGATCGAGCCTCGAGGTGTCGCCGAGGGCGAGCCCCATCATCAGCCCCGCTTCCTTGGCGTCGAACACCCGCTGCAGCGACCGCCTGAGCCCCGATCGCAGCGCCTCCGCCGTCCGGACGAAGGCGCTCCCGGGCGGGTCCCGCACCACCAGGCGGTCGACCTGGAGGCTGGCCGGGTACCCGCGATGGAACAGGTAGACGCCGAACGAGCCCTGCGGGAGCTCCAGGGTCCCGAACGCGGTCACCCGGGTGCCCGTGGAGACCTTCGGTTCGGCGCCCCGGCCCTCGAGCCAGACCGGATCGTGAAGCCGGTATGCCCCCGCCGAGACGAACACGGTGGGCGCCACCACGTCCGGCCGGATGGACGCGGTCCAACCGAGGGGGCCGGACTCCGGATCGGACGACAGGGCCCCGTCGATCCTGACGAGATGACCGGCCAGGCCGGTGAGCGGCGAGCCCCTGACGCGGGCCTCCCTGATCGCGGCCCACCCCCAGCCGATCAGACAGAACGAAACCGCGACGCACGGCCACACGGGCCAGGCGGCGCCGGCCGGGCTCCTCCGCCGCCACCACGCCACAAGGCCGGCCAGCCCGAGGAGGCCCAACCCGAGGGCGCCGAACCCCAGGGCGGCGCCCGGATCGGGAGCCACGCCCGCCAGCAGGATGCCGATCCACAGGCAGCCCGCCGCCGCTGCGAGGAACCACACGGCCACGGCTCAGACCGTGATGTAGGGCTTGAGGTCGGCGAACCGCTTGTCCCCGATCCCCGACACGTTCATCAGGTCTTCGATCGTCCGGAAGGGGCCGTGCTGCTCGCGGTAGTCGATGATCCGCTGGCCCAGCACCTCCCCGATCCCCGAGAGGGTCTCCAGCTCGTCGAGCGTGGCCGTGTTCAGGTTGACCAGCTGACCGGCCTCACCCCCCGAACCGGTCGAGCCCGTCCCGGACGTGACGCCCGAGCTGGATGGGCCCGAACCGGAAGCCCCGCGCCGCCCCACGATGATCTGCTCGCCATCAGTCAGGAGGGCGGCCAGGTTGATGCTCTGAAGGTCCGCCTTCTCCTTGGCCCCGCCGGCTCGGTGGATGGCATCGATCACCCGGTCGCCCTGGTGGAATCGAAACACTCCGGGGTGGCGGACCCACCCGGCCACGTCGACCACGACCTCGGCGGGGGACGGGGTCGCCGCTGGCGTGGGGCCGGCGACCGGTCCGGTCGCGAACGCAGGATGCGAGACGGTCGAGATCTGGACCCGGCTGGGGAGGGACCGCACGTACCAGAAGACCGCCCCGGCCACGACCAGCATCGCGATCAGGAGCAAGCCGGCCAGCTCGCGCCGGTCCATCTGCCCCAGCCGCTCTTCGATGCGCTCCTTGATCACCCCGATCCGTCTCCCCACCCGAGAACGACGCCGGCGCGCCACCACGGAACGGACGCGGCCGTGCGAGGGAGAGGAAAGGGGAAGGCTGTGCCCGGCACCCTAGCGGCCGGCCGCTGGGACGTCAGTGACTCTCGTCACGGTCGAGCCGATTTGGCGGGAGTTCTTCCGCGATCGGCCGGTCGCGCCGCCCGGTGGACCCTCCGGTCAGGGCCGGGTGACCACGTTCAGCAGCATCGGGGCGCCCGGCCGGGCGGCCCCCTGGAACACCCGCTCGATCCGCCGGCCCTCGAGGTGACGCCTGACCTTCTCGGAGGAGAACGCCAGCTCCCGGCTCGCCTCCGGGTCGAGATCGGCCGGCACGGTGAGCCGGTCCCGGACCTTCCCGTCGACCTGCACCACCAGCACGACCTCTTCCGCCCTGGCCAGGGTCGGGTCGAACGTGGGCCACGGCGCCAGATGCACGCTCTCGGCGTGCCCCAGCGCCTCGCGCCACAGCTCCTCTGCGACGTGCGGCGCCATGGGGGCGAGCATCAGCACCAGGGCCTCGGCGGCCTCGCGAAGGTCCTCGGCTGAACCGCCCGCGTCCAAATGACGCGGCAGCTCCGAGGTGAGCGTCATCAGCTTGGCCACCGAGACGTTGAACTTGAACCGCCGGAAGTCGTCGGTCGCTCCCGCGATGGTTCGGTGGGTCAGGCGGCGGATGCTCCCCTCCGGCGCGGATCGATCGCCGGCCCGGGATTCGACCCCTCCCCCCGAGACCTCCAGGCGTTCCCCCACTGCCCACACCGCCCTCCACACGCGGCCCAGCCATTTGCTGATGCCGGCCGGCGAGACCGTCGCCCAGTCGACGTCGTCCTCCACCGGGCCGGCGAACAGCATGGAGATCCGCATGACGTCGGCCCCGTGCTTCGCCAGCTCCTCGGCGAACTCGACGAGGTTCCCCCGGCTCTTGCTCATGGCCGAGCCCTCCATGATCACCATGCCCTGGTTCAGCAGGCGCTTGAACGGCTCGGTGAACGACACCAGCCCGAGATCGTGGAGGGCTTTGGTGAAGAACCGCGCGTACAGCAGATGCAGCACCGCGTGGTTGATCCCCCCCGTGTATTGGTCCACCGGCATCCAACGCTCGACGTCCTCGGATCGGAACGGTGCCTCGGACGCGGTCGGGGAGCAGAACCGGAGCATGTACCAGGACGAGTCGACGAAGGTGTCCATGGTGTCCGTCTCGCGCCGGGCCGGACCTCCGCACGAAGGACAGGGCACGTTCACGAACGGCTCGTGCTTCGCCAGCGGCGATTCGCCGCTCGGGGAGAAGTCGACGTCGTCGGGGAGCAGCACCGGCAGTTCCTCGTCCGGGACCGGCACCTCGCCGCAGGACGGACAATGGACGATCGGGATCGGCGCCCCCCAGTACCGCTGCCGGGAGATCAGCCAGTCCCGGAGCCGGTAGGACACCGCCGCCCGGCCCAGCCCCTGCTCCTCGAGCCATGCCGTGACCCGCCCGATCGACTCGGGCGACGGCGTCCCGTCGAACAGGCCCGACCGCACCATCACCCCTTCGTGGGGATAGGCCTCCGTCATGGCATCGGGGTCGAGATCGCCCGCGCCGGGCGGCCGGATCACCACCCGCACCTCCAGCCCGTGCTGGCGGGCGAACTCGAAGTCCCGCTGGTCGTGGCCGGGCACGCCCATGACCGCCCCGGTCCCGTACTCCATCAGGACGTAGGGGGCGACGAAGCACGGAACCTTCTCTCCGTTCACCGGGTTCACGGCGTGCACGCCGAGGGGCAGGCCCTCCCGGGTTCCCGCTTGGTCGCGCTCGGACAGCGGCGTTCGCTGCAGCCGGTCCTGGAGCTCCTTCACCCGCTCGGCGGTGCCGCCCGCCTCCGCCAGGGCCGGCAGCAGCGGGTGCTCGGGGGCGAACACGAAGAACGTCACCCCCCACAGCGTGTCCGGCCGGGTGGTGAACACGGTGACCCGGTCCCCCGTCTCGGCGATCTCGAACTCGACCTCCGCCCCCTCCGAGCGGCCGATCCAGTTCCGTTGCATCGCCAGCACACGCTCCGACCAACCCCCTTCGAGCTGGGCCATGTCGTCGAGCAGCCGGTCCGCGTAGGCCGTGATCTTGAAGAACCACTGGGTGAGGTCCTTCCGCACCACCGGCGTGCCGCACCGCTCGCACCGCCCGTTCACCACCTGCTCGTTCGCCAGGACGGTCTGGTCCTTGGGGCACCAGTTCGCCGGGGCCAGCTTGCGGAACGCCAGCCCCGCCCCGAACAGGCGGACGAACAGCCACTGGGTCCACCGGTAGTACTCCGGATCACACGTGTTGAACTGGCGCGACCAGTCGAACGAGATGCCGTACCGCTTGAAGGACCGCCGCTGCTGGTCGATGTTTCGGTACGTCCACTCCTTCGGATGCACGCCCCGCTTGATGGCGGCGTTCTCGGCCGGGAGCCCGAACGCGTCCCATCCGATCGGGTGCAGCACGTTGAACCCCTGCATCCACCGGAAGCGGGCGATGACGTCGCCGATGGCGTAGACCTCGCCATGGCCCATGTGCAGGTCGCCCGACGGGTACGGGAACATGTCGAGGGCGTAGAACCGCGGACGCTGATCGTCCTGCGAGTCCACCGCCCGGTACAGGCCCTCCCGTTCCCAGATGGCCTGCCACTTGGATTCGATCTCGTGCGGGTCGAATGCCGAAGCCATGATCGCCTAGGCCTGGACCGTCACCGGGACCCGATGCACCTCGTTGTTCGCGTAGCCCTTGATGTTCCAGGCCTGGCCCAACGGTTGGGTGTTTCCCGCCGAGTCCGTGGCCCGGACGCAGAGCTCGTGATCGCCGGGCTCGTCGGCATCCCACCTGAACGACCACGGATGCCAGGCGGAAGGCCCCGGGGCGGGTCCCACGGAGGCGTCCGCCCAGGTGGCTCCGCCGTCGACGCTCACCTCGACCCGAACGATCGGGCCCCACCCGGACCAGGCCCGCCCTTCGACCACCTGCCGGCCCGCGGGTACCACCCGTCGGCGCGACATGAACTCGGGGATGCCGGGGGGGACCATCAGGGCCCGGGGCGCGATCCTGGTGAGGGGATCACCCGGCTCGTCCTCCGCGTTCCACACGCGGTAGGCCCGGGCCATCTGGTAGCCCTCGAACGGCCGGTCCAGCACCGTGACCCGATGGAGCCACTTCACCTGGGTCATCCCGTACCATCCGGGGACGATCAGCCGGAGCGGGAACCCGTGCTGGGGCGGCAGCGGCTGTCGGTTCATCTCGTAGGCCAGGAGCACGTCGTCCCGCAGGGCCTCGGCCACGGACAGGCTTCGTTCATACCGCTGATCGACCCCTCCTTCGATCCCCCGGTCGAGCCCGGCGAACACGACGTCGGCCACGTCGTCCTCGAGCCCGGCCTCCTCCAGGAGCGGGCGGAGCGGCGTGCCGGTCCACGCCGCCGTGCCCACCGCCTCCACGATCCATGGCTGGCTCACCGGCCGGGGCGAGAGCCTGGCCCGGCCGTTGCCCGCGCATTCGAGCGTCACCGGCGCGGAGGCGATGGGTCGGGCACGCAGGTCGTCCAGGGAGAGGGAGAGCGGAGCGCGGACCCGGCCCCCGATCTCCAGGCTCCACGCCCCGGGATCGACCGCCGGGATGTCGTAATGGATCAGCAGGTAGTGCAGGCCGGGCGGGGTGATCTCGTAACGGAGCGCCTCCAGGGGCATGGCGTGGTTCCGGGCGGCCAACTGGAGCTCTTCCGGGCTGATCTGCTCCGCCACGTCCACCTCGGCATCGAGGTCACTCAACCTTCTGCCCCTTCCCGATCACAACCACCCCGCTCTTCGAGACGACGAACCGTTCCCGGTCGGCGTCGGGGTCCACCCCGATCTGGGCCCCCTCGGGGATCAGCACGTTCTTGTCGATGATGGCCTTCCGCACCACGGCGTGCGGCCCCACGTCGACGCCGTGCATCAGCACCGAGTCCTCCACGGTGCCCCACTGGCGCACCCGAACGCCCGGGGAGAGTATCGAACGCTTTACCACGCTGCCCGAGATGATGGCTCCCTCACACACCATGGAGTCCACCGCCCGCCCCTCCCCCGCCTCGGTGCTCACAAATTTCGCCGGAGGGAGCGGGTCGCTCCACGTGAGGATGGGCCACCGCAGGTTGTAGAGGTTGAATACGGGGTGGACGGACACCAGGTCCATGTTCGCCTCGTAGTACGCATCGAGGGTTCCCA
>DASWCX010000377.1:0-2568 GCA_036395815.1 Actinomycetota bacterium
CTTCATGGGGTCCGACGATGGGACCCTCGCGGCCATCGACGTGGTGACCGGCCGGCTGGTCTGGCGGACGCGGTACGCGGCCGGTCCGATCGGCCCGCTCGCTCCCGCGGGCGCCGTCCTGCTAGTGCCGGTGCTCGGATCGCGGGCTTCGATCGTCGGTCTCGTGCACGACCCCAACGCAGCGCTGGTCAGCGAGGACTCGCCCTCGACCCTGCACCTCCCGCTCGCCCTGGCGAACTTCGCGGGGGCTTTCGTGCTGGTGCTGGGGGCGATCCTCGGCGCGTTCGCCCTGTTGCAGCGATACCTGAGAAGCACAGCTCCCGCCCGGGCCGCAGGCGAGGGGCCGGGGCTCGAGCCGGGCACTGACTTGGAGGCCGACGTCCGGGGGAACGACGATCCGGAAGACGAGGAGCGGTGAGCAAGAAGCGTCGCCGGAGGCGACCCCCCGCTCGACCCTCTGCGGCGGCCGAACCGGGTAGCCAGGGTTCCGGGTCGACCGCCTCCTCAGGATCTCGGTCGCGAGTGCCCCGATCGGCCTCCTCCGGAGCCCGTGCGGCGGGAGCCGCCGCAACCGCGACGTCGAGAGCCTCCCGGGCGGCGGCGCCTCGTTCGCGCGGCCGCCCGGCCGCTCCTCCGCCGAAGCGAGCCTGGCTCTCTCTGCGCGGCCCCACCCCCGGCGCCTCAAGGTCCGGCCGCGCCCGGGATCGGCAGGGGGACGGGGCTCGGGACTCCGGCCAGGTTCAGCCGCCATTGCTGAGGTCGCTGGCCAGAGGGATCGCCGTGGCCGGGACCTCGCCGGCGCTCCTGGTCACCGCGTTCGTCGGATTGCTGCTCCTCTGGCTGGTCTACTCGAGCACCGGCCTGATCCAGGCCCCGGTCCCGGGCGTGATGGCCCAGATCGAGTCGCTCCCCCCCATGCAGTCGGCGCTCGACGCCAACTTCTTCGGCCTCGGAGCCCGGGTGTTCCCCGCGGCCGTCTCGGTCACCCTCGCCGGGGTCCTGCTAGTCCTGCGATCCGCCCTCCTGGCGTTCTCAATCTCGCTGGTCATCGAGTGGCTCCAGGGAGCGGGGGGCGGGCGCGCCGCGGTTCGGGGAGCCGTGGCCCGCTCCTCCCGCATCCTCCAGGTCGTGGTGGCCATCCAGGCGCTGTTCCTGGCCCTGGTGTTCGTCCTCCCCGCGCTCCTCGGCGCCATCCTGGGGCCGCTCGGCACCGTCCTGGCCCTGGTCATGGGGATGTACTTCCTGGTCTATGCCCCCGTCGTGGCCGTTCACGAGCGGGTTGGCCTCCGCGAGTCGGTGCGACTCTCCGCCAGGGCTGCTCGTCTGCGCGGTTCGCAGCACATCCTCCTGGTCTTTCCATATCTGCTGGTGAGCCTGTACATCACGCTTCGAACCTCTGGCAGCCCCGGCTTCCCGGTGACCCCGTCGCTCCTCGTGTGGGCCTATGCCCTGTTCATGACGTTCGTGCATGTCGCGGTCCTCGCCGCGCTCACCCAGCGGTGGCGCTTGGTGCGCGGCGCCCTCGTGGAACCCGAGCCGCCCGGCTGAGACCGCTGCTGGAGAGCGTCCTGTTACACTGGGTTTGCTGCTCAGGCGGCAAATACACACGTCCGGGGACTCGCCCCGCGGTCCCGTTTTCGGGTCGGGGCGAGGCTGAACCGGCGGAGGGTACGAAAACCGGAAGGAGGCACCGTATGCCCGTCGCAACCAGGCGGGAGCTGCTCGAGGCCGGGGTCCACTTCGGCCATCAAACGAAGCGCTGGAACCCGAAGATGCGCCGATTCCTCTACGGCCAGCGCTCCGGCATCTACATCATCGATCTCGAGGCCACCCTCGGGGGTCTCCAGCGCGCCTATGACTTCCTGGTCGATGTTGGCGCCCGCAACGGCACCATCCTGTTCGTGGGGACGAAGAAGCAGGCCCAGGAGGTGGTGGCCGAACAGGCCACCCGGGTCAACATGCCATACGTCAACACGCGCTGGTTGGGCGGCATGCTCACGAACTTCCAGACGATCTACGGGCGGCTCAAGCGGCTGAAGGAGCTTCGGGACATGGAGCGCTCCGGCGCCTTCGAGTTCCTTCCCAAGAAGGAGGTGCTCAAGCTCCGCCACGAGAAGGAGAAGCTCGAGCGGAACCTGGCCGGGATTCAGGACATGGAGCGGGTGCCCGACGGCGTCTTCGTGATCGACACGAAGAAGGAGCACATCGCGGTCACCGAGGCGCGCAAGCTCGGGATCCCCGTGGTTGCCATCGTCGACACGAACTGCGACCCCGACGAGGTCGACTTCGTGATCCCGGGGAACGACGACGCCATCCGGGCCTGCACAGTGATTACCCGGGTGGTCGCTGACGCCATCCAGGAAGGTCAGTACCTGGCCTACCAGCGGACCCAGCGGACCGGGCCGGAGCCCGAGTTCGAGCGGGAGCCCGCCATGGAGCCGGCGGTTGAGACCGTCGAGGTGGCGGAGGCACCCAGGGTCACCCTTTCGGCCGAGGAGGCCGCATGGATGGGGATCGCCGCCGATGGTGCTGTTGAGACAGATGTGGCCGAAGGAGAGCCCCAGCCTG
>DASWCX010000378.1:0-4366 GCA_036395815.1 Actinomycetota bacterium
GCCCTTCGACCTCCGGGCCCGCTCGCCGGACCCGGGCCAGCACCGCATCCCGCAGCGAATCCGGCAACAGGGGCTCGCCCTCGGCTACCCCTCCCGCGCCGCTCTCTCCCTCGGCGAGTGCCCGCAGGATCTCCACCACGAACAGGGGATGGCCCCGGGTCATGGCCAGGATCCGGTCCCCCTGGTCGGCGGCGCCCGAGCGCCGGGCCAGCTCGAGGACGGCCGCCCCGGGGAGCGGTCCAAGCTCCAACCGCCTGCTCACCGGCCCCAGATGGGCGAGGGCTTCCTCCCCCTCTTCGGCCCTGATCGTCGCCACGACCAGCATCCGGGCCCCGGGCGCCCGTCGAAGGAGGAAGTGGAGCAGCTCGATGGTGGACGAACCGGCGTTCTGCAGGTCGTCCAAGAAGAGGGCGACCGGCTGCTGATCCGCCAGGGCGCGAAAGAACGACGTGACCGCCTCGAAGGTCCGACTCCGCTCGATGTCGGGCGTGGCCCGCTCGTAGCGGATGGGGCGGAGGATCCTCCCGATCTCGGGGATGAGCTCCGCCAGGGTCCCGGCCCAGTCCCCGGCCAGCTCGCGCACGGAGTCCGGCGGGATCGACAGGACCACCGATCGCGCCGCGTCGACAACGGGCTGGAGGAACAGCGAGCGCTCGGCCTCGTAACAGCGGGCTTGGGCCACCGTGCCCCCGGTGGCCCCGGCCAGCCGAAGGACCTCGCCTGCCAGGGTCGTCTTGCCGATCCCGGCCTCCCCCGAGATGACCACCATTGACGGCCGGCCGGCCACGGCGTGCGTCCAGCCCTTGGTGAGCCACGCCAACTCGGGCTCGCGGCCCACGAAGGCCGGATCCAGCGGGGACTGCGGGACCGGGCCCGGGGGTTCGGCCGGCGCGCCGGACGGAGCGGCCTCCTGGCGGAGGATCGCCAGGTGGACGGCCCTGGTCTCGGGCGCGGGGTCGGTCCCGAGCTCCTCGGCGAGAACCCCCCGCAGCCGCTCGTACGTCTCCAGGGCCCGCCCGAGCTCGCCCCGCCTGCTGTATGCGAGCATCAGCTCGCGGTGGGCCTCCTCGTCGAAGGGATCGTCGGAGACCGCCGCCTCCATCACCCGGGCCACCGGCTCGAAGTCCGACACGGCCGAGGCAGCCTGTCCGGCGCATCTCCTGGCCCGCCGGAGCAATGCGGCCGCCTCCGCCCGGGCCGCCTCCGCCCATTCGGCGTACGGCTCGTCTTCAAGCAGGGTCCCCCTCCCCAGGAGCCGGAGGGCCCGGTCGGAGGCGGCCCGGGCCAGTGACGGCTCGCCGGCCCCGAGCCTCGATTCGGCCTCCCGGACCAGGCGGTCCGCCTCGGCCAGATCGATCTCGAACCGGGGCGATGGCACGAACCGGTACCCGCCGGGCCCGCCGGCCACCACGTCGGCTCCGAACACGCCCCGCAGCCGGCTGACCAGCGTGGCCAGGTCGCGCTCCCACTTCGCCGGGGCGTCCTCCCCCCACAGGACCTCGGCGATGCGGTCCGAGGAGACCACGTGGCCGCGACCGAACAGGAGCAGCTTCAGCACCGTCCGGCCCTTCCGGCTCCCGATCTCGGTCGCGGACATGGGCCGGCCGTCGACGACGATGCCGAACGGGCCCAAGAGCTGGATCCGAACGGCCCCCGTCCCCTTCGGCGGCACGGCCTTCGGCACTCGGACGCATCTCCTCTCGACGGGCCGGCGCGCGCGGACCGCCCGTCCCCGGACGGAGACAATAGCCTCGCTTTGCCGGGCGCATCCCGCTCGGCTAGCGTCGAGCGCGGCCATGGCCGATCCGGTTCGCGAAGACGGAGGCTCGCCCCTCGTCGTCCTGGTCCCGCACACGCATTGGGACCGCGAATGGTGGCAGCCGTTCGACGCGTTCCTCAGCCAGCTGGTCGACATGATGGACGCCCTGATCGACACCCTCGACCGGGATCCCGGCTTCGCCCACTTCCACCTCGACGGCCAGATGGCCATGGTCGACGACTACCTCGAGGTCCGGCCGGAGCGCGAGCCGGACATCCGTCGGTTGGCGGCGGCCGGCCGGATCTCGCTCGGGCCCTGGTACGCGCAGATGGACGAGTTCCTGGTGTCGGGCGAGTCGCTGATCAGAAACCTCGAGACCGGCCTTCGGCGGGCTCGGGACCTGGGCGGCGGGCTCATGCTCGGCTACCTGCCGGACCAGTTCGGCCACATCGGCCAGATGGCGCAGATCCTGCGGGCCGCAGGGATCGAACGGGCGGTGGTCTGGCGGGGGGTGCCGGCGGCGATCGACCGGACGGCGTTCTGGTGGGAGTCCCCGGACGGAAGCCGCGTGCTCACCGAGTACCTGGCCTTCGGCTACGGGCTGGGGTGGCACCTGAACCACGCGGCCGACGCCGGGGGCCTGGCCGCCCAGCTTCGGAACGCCGTCGGCCTCCTGGCCCCGATGTCGGTGCGGGACCGGTTCCTGGTGACCGTGGGCGGCGACCACCAGATCGCGCAGACACGGCTGCCGCCGCTGCTTGCCGAGGCGAACAAGGCCGGCGGCCCGCGCGGGGAGATCGCCTCCCTCGAACGTTTCCTGGACGGCCCCGATCCGGAGGGCCTGCCGGCGTGGCGGGGGGAGCTTCGGTCGGCGGCCCGGGCCCACCTGCTGCCGAACGTGTACTCCGCGCGGGTCCATCAGAAGCGGGAGCGGGGCAGGGTCGAGGCGCTGGTCGAGCGGTACGCCGAGCCGCTGTCGGCCCTGGTCCCGGGGTTCGAGTGGCCGGCCCAGGAGCTGGCCCGGGCGTGGCGCCTGCTCCTGTGGAACGGGGCCCATGACTCGGTGTGCGGGTGCTCGGTCGACCAGGTCGCCCGGGATGTCGACGCCCGATACGCCGAGGCCCGAGCGCTCGTCCAGGGCATCGTGGACCGGGGGATGGCCGCGCTCGCGTCCCGGGTCGGCGCCGAAGGCCTGCTCCGGTTCAACCCCTCGCCGTTCGACCGCGCGGGCGTGCCGGGGCTGGGGTGGATGGTGGTCGGACAGGGCGCCACCGACGAGCCCGTGGACACGTTCGCCCAGGACGGGCGCATCGTGGCGGGCGGGGTTCGGCTCCGCCTGGTCGACCAGTTCGACGCGGGAGACCTGTACAACTTCTGTCCGGACCCCTACGCGAAGCCGGCCGGCCCGGTCCGGATCGAAGCGGGACAGGGGGCGTTCGAGGCCCGGTTCGACGGCATGACCGTGAGCGCTCGGCTGCGCCGGCGAAGGGGGGAGCGCTTCGTGGTCCTGGAGGGCCGGATCGACAACGCACGGCCCGATCACCGGCTCCGGCTCCACATCGAGCTGCCAGAGCGAGCGAACGGCTCGATCGCCGTGGCCCCCTTCGAGCTGGTTCGGCGACCCCTGGCCTCCGAGGGAAGCGACCTCGAATGGGCATCGCCGACCTGGCCGGCCCGGGGCGCGGCACTGGCCGGTGGGGTAGCCGTGCTCCACGAGGGCGTGTTCGAGTACGAGGTCGTCGACGGGCGAGAGCTGGCGGTGACGCTGCTCCGCTCGGTCGGGACCATCAGCCGCCGGAGAATCGCCTCGCGGCCCTGGGCGGCGGGGCCGGACATCCCCACGCCCGAGGCACAGATGATCGGGCGGACCGAGTTCCGGATCGGGATCCTGCCCGACGCCAAACCCGAGTTGCTCCTCCCGTCGTGGGAGCGGTTCGCCCTCCCCCTGTTGGAAACGCCGGCCCCCGGCGGTGGCGACCTTGCGGCCACCGGCCGCCTTCTCGAGCTCGACCTGGCGTCGGCCGCGCTCTCCTCCATCCGTCGGACCGATGGCGGCGTCGAGATTCGCATTTGGAACCCGACCTATCGAACTATCCGCGCGCGGGTGCGCGGCCACGATTCAACGCTCGGTCCCGCCCGCATCGAACTGATCGCTCTCGGGCCGTAACCGACCGCCCGCAGTGCTAGGCCTCGCACCGTGCTTGCTGCCGCCCTGCCCATGTGACCACGTCCCTTCATCGCGACCGCGACGGTCCCATCATGTTTGGGAGGAGGAGGAGAGCTCGTTCGGGGCCTGGGATCATCTCCTTGAGATGAGCCTCGACTGGTTGGCGGACATCGGGAAGGCCTCTGTCGGTGGCGTGGTTGCCCTTGGTGGCCAGGCATTACTACGCCGACTCTCGAAGCACGACGAGCGTAGACGGAGAGCCGAGGAACGGTCGGAGGAGGCAGCCACGGAGGTCTTGGGGGTATTGGATGAGGCTCGGGACCAGTTTCGGTGGCACACTGACCACCAGAAACTTCCCGGCTACGACGACACCAAAGACCTGGTGACGCGCATTCGTGCGGCTTCAGTTTTCATCCTCGACTCGGAGGTCCGTAAGCGGC
>DASWCX010000379.1:0-4993 GCA_036395815.1 Actinomycetota bacterium
AGGTCCAGCACGGCGACACCGCGGTCTCGCCCCTGGGGATGGACACGTACGGCAGCCGGTCGCTCTCAGTGGGCGGGGTGGCCCTGCACCACGCCACCCAGAAGATCGTGGAGAAGGCCAGGAAGATCGCCGCCCACGAGCTGGAGGTGTCCGAGGACGACCTCGAGTACGAGGCCGGAACGTTCTCGGTGAAGGGCGCGCCCGACAAGGCAAAGACCATCCCGGAGCTCGCCTTCGGGGCGTGGACCGCGCACAACCTCCCCGACGGGATGGAGCCCAACCTGGAGGCCACGGCGGCGTACGACCCGCAGAACTTCGTGTTCCCGTACGGGGCCCACATCTGCGCGGTGGAGGTGGACACCGAGACGGGGGAGACAAAGGTGGTGAAGTACGTGGCCGTGGACGACGTGGGAACGGTGATCAATCCCCAAGTGGTGGACGGCCAGGTGATGGGCGGGGTGATCCAGGGGATCGCCGAGGCCCTGTACGAGGAGGCCGTGTACGACGAGAACGGCCAGCTCCTCACCAGCTCGCTCACGAACTACGAGGTCCCCGCGGCCTCCGAGGTGCCGTCGATCATCGTGGGCCGGCCGGACACCGTGGTGCCCTCGAACTCGAACGAGCTCGGGGTCAAGGGTGTCGGCGAGACCGGCACCATCGCGTCGCCCCCCGCCGTGGTCAACGCGGTAATCGACGCGCTGGCGCCGTTCGGCATCACCGACATCGAACGACCGTGCACCCCGGAGCGGGTGTGGCGAGCGATCCGCTCAGCGAAGGGAGGTGACGGGCAGTGATCCCGGCGGCGTTCGACTACGAACGGGCCGAATCGGTCGAGCAGGCCGTCGAGCTGCTCGGCCAGCACGGCGAGGACGCCAAGCTGATCGCCGGTGGCCATTCGCTCCTGCCGCTCATGCGGCTCAGGCTGGCCCGGCCCTCGGTCCTGGTGGACATCGACCGTCTCTCGGACCTGGAGTACGTGCGGGACGGCGGCGACCACGTCGAGATCGGCGCGCTGACGCGCATGTGCGATCTGGCCGCGGACCCGGTGCTCGCGGAGCACAACCCGCTGGTCGCCCACGCCGCCGGGCAGGTGGGCGATCCGCAGGTCCGGCACCGGGCGACCCTAGGCGGATCGGTGGCCCACGGCGACCCGGCCTCGGACCACCCCGCGGTGCTGCTGGCGCTCGACGCGGAGGTCGTTGTCCAGGGGCCGTCGGGCACCAGGAGCGTGCCTGCCGGCGAGTTCTTCGTGGGGCTATTCGAGACGGCGCTGCAACCGAACGAGGTGCTGACCGCGATCCGGGTCCCGAAGCTCGGCGAGGCCGGCTGGAGCTACCAGAAGTTCCACCGCCGGGCCATCGACTGGGCCATCGTCGGCGTGGCCGCGGTGGTGGAGCGCTCCGACGGAGGGATCGGCTCGGCCAGGGTGGGGCTGACCAACATGGGGATGACGCCGCTGCGTGCTTCCGCCGTGGAGCAAGCCCTGGCCGGACAGGGCGCGGACGCGGTGGCGGCGGCGGCCGAACACGCCCCTGAGGGAACCAGCCCGGTCAGCGACACGAACGGCAGCGCCGAGTACCGGCGCGAGCTGTCGAAGGTGCTGGTCCGCCGGGCGTTGGAGGAGGCCCTGGCCCGGTAGGGTGCACGGCATGGCTACCTCTCGAAGCGTGGTGATCCTCTTAAGCGGATAACCCCACCGAGGACGATCCCGGTCCCCATCGCCGCCCCAAAGGCGCCCACCACGACCCCGAGGACGACCAAGGCGGCAGCCCTTCCGATCGCGAGAGCTCTCCCAACCATGAGCAACATGGTGACACTCACGAGGAAGAGGGCCACACCCGCCACCAACTGCATGATCGCCTGTCGGCGGGCGGTCTGAGACCGGAGCAGCAGGCGGGTGATGATCACTGCCAAGCTCATGACGCCAAGAATCCAGGGGACCGCGGAGTCGAGGGCCGTCTTCGAGGTCAGCGCGGCCCGGAGCGAAAACACGGCTACGGCCACCCAGAAGAGAAGGTGCCAGGCGGTCACCAGGCGGGCCGCCCGCCTCCCCCTATCTGTCATGTCGGCGCTCTTCCATTCTTAGGGGGCAGGGCGTCGTTCTCACCTGTCCATTCTTGGGGCGAATCGCGGCCGAACCGTACGTGGCTCTCTTCCACCACCGCGCCTTCGAGGCGAAGGCGCCGTCTCTGCTCGGCTTCGTGGCCGGGAACCAGGCGGCCGGTCGAGGTGACCACCCGCCACCATGGGAGACCGTCGCTGCGGGCAAGAACGTTGCCCACCGCTCGGGCCGCCCCCGGGTGCCCGGCCTCGGCGGCGACCTCACCGTAGGTGACGACCTCGCCGGCCTTCAGGCCATGGAGCACCGCGCGGACCCGCCGTTCGAACTCGCCGTTCCGTCCGCCCCGTAACATGGACCCGTGACGCAGCCTATCCCTCCATTCGACTCCGTCGAGCAGCTCCGGACCGCCCTGCGCGAGCAGGCCTACCTGGCCGACCAACCGTTGGCCACGTCGATCTATCTCTCGGTGTCGCTGGACAAGCCGCTGCTGCTCGAGGGCGAGGCCGGGGTGGGAAAGACGGAGGTGGCGAAGGCCCTCGCCGTGGCGCTCGACCGCGACCTCATCCGGCTCCAGTGCTACGAGGGCATCGACGCCGCCCAGGCCCTGTACGAATGGAACTACTCCCGCCAGCTGATCGCGGTCCGGGCCATGCAGGCCGGCGAGGTCCAGCACCGGGTGCAGGACCTGTTCGGCGAGGAGTTCCTGGTCGAACGGCCACTGCTGGCCGCGTTGAAGGCGGGCTCTTCGGCTGTGCTGCTGATCGACGAGCTCGACCGGGCCGACGACGAGTTCGAGGCGTTCCTCCTCGAGGTGCTGTCGGAGTTCGCCGTGTCCATCCCGGAGGTCGGGCGGATCGCGGCGGAGCGTCCGCCCGCGGTGGTGGTCACGTCGAACCGGACCCGCGAGCTGCACGACGCCCTGAAGCGGCGGTGCCTGTACCACTGGATCGACCACCCCACCCCGGAACGCGAGGTCGAGATCATCCGGGTCCGGGCGCCCGAGGTCCCGGAGCGCCTGGCCCGCCAGGTGGCCGACGCGGTGGCGAAGATCCGCCGGCTCGACGTGGCGAAGCGACCGGGGGTGGCCGAGGCGATCGATTGGGCCAACGCCCTCGCCTTCCTCGGCGCCCCGAGCCTGAACGGCGACGCGGCCTCGGCCACGTTGGGGATGGTCCTCAAGGACCACGACGACCTGGAGGTCGCACGTGCCGCCCTGCCGTCGTTGCTCGGAGACGAATGACGGCCACGTCCGGAGCCGGGCCCGACGCCGCGGTCCTGGAACGTCTGGTCGGGTTCGGCCGGTACCTGCGACGGTCCGGCCTGAACGTGGGGACCGGGCGGATCCTCTCGTTCTGCCGGGCGGCAACGGTGCTCGACCCGTTCGATCCGGATGAGCTTCATCTGGCCGCGCGAGCCACGCTGGTGTCGCGCCCCGAGGACTTCCCCCCGCTGGACGAGGCGTTCGACCGATACTTCGGCGGCGGCGTGCACCCCCAGCCTCCGTCCGCGGGCACGGGAACCGGCGAAGGTGCCCAACCGCACGCTCAGGCACCCGGGCCGGAGGAGCGCGGCATCGGCGTCGCCGCCCGATGGTCGACCCTCGGCTCGGACGCGGCGAACGAGGACGAGAGCGAGGAGATCGCCATCAGGATCGTCGCCAGCGACGCGGAAGTGGTGCGGGCCAAGGACTTCGCCGACCTGACGGAGGAGGAGCGGAAGCTGGCCGTGCGGCTGATCCGGCGGCTCGCGGGGTTGGTCCCCGTCCGGCGGTCCCGCCGGTACCGGACGTCGCCGGGCGGCGACCGGTTCGACCTCCGGGGAACCCTTCGCCGTTCGTTCCGCACCGAGGGCGAGCCGTTCGACCGGGCCTGGAAGGAACTGAGGGTCCGGCAGCGGCCGCTGGTGCTGATCCTCGACGTGTCGGGGTCGATGGCGCCGTACAGCCGGGCCCTGGTGGAGTTCGCCCACGTCGCGTCCCGGGCCGGGAGGAAGGTGGAGGTGTTCTGCTTCGGCACCCGGCTGACCAGGATCACCCGGGCCCTCCGGCGGCGCGACCCGGCCGAGGCGCTCGCCGCCGTGGGGGAGGCCGTCACCGACTGGGAGGGTGGCACCCGGATCGGCGATTCGCTCAAGGAGCTCATCGACACGTGGTCCACGCGCACCGCTCTCCGGGGCAGCGTGGTCGTGCTCTGTTCCGACGGGCTGGAGCGAGGGGACCCGGAAGTTCTGGCCAGGCAGATGCAGCGGCTGTCGCGCCTGGCCCACCGGCTGATCTGGGTCAACCCGCTGAAGGGCAGCCCGCGCTACGAACCCCTGGCCCGGGGCATGGCCGCCTCGCTCCCCCACGTGGACGTGTTCCTACCCGGCCACAACCTCGAGAGCCTGGAGGCCCTGGCCCGAACGGTGGCCCTGGCCTGAGCTCGGTTCAGCCTGGGGCGTCGGCGTCGTTCTCCGGCTCGAACACGTAGTCGGAGGAGTCGCACACGAATTCGTATCCGATCTCGCGGTAGATCTTGTTCGAGGTCGGGTTGGCCATGTCGGTGAACAGGAAGCAGAACCGCCTCCCCTGGCCCAGCAGCCACGAGCTCATCCCGGCCACCAGGCCGCTGGCGTATCCGCGCCGTCGAAGGTCACGCGGCGTGTACACCGGCCCGACCCGGACGCCGTTCGGCGTGAAGGCACCGTAGCCGGCCATCGACACCGGTCCGTCGTCCTCCCACAGGAAGATGCCGCCCTCGCCCTCCCCGAGCCGGAGGTCCGCCCATTTCTCGACGTCGCTCTGCATGTGTCCGGGCACGGCCTCGTCCTGGAAGGCCGTGACCCACTCGATCAGCAGATCGCGGTCCGCGTGAGTGGCCGGGCGCATCCGGCCAGACACTCCCGATACGAGCAGGACCGTGGTCAGCCGGTAGACGCCCAGCGCCATGCGCT
>DASWCX010000380.1:0-2637 GCA_036395815.1 Actinomycetota bacterium
CCGCCGCCGCCGAGGGCGTGGTGCCACCCGAGCCGGACTTGGTGGTTGTGTTGTCCTTCTTGCTGCTGCACGCCGCAGCGATCAGTCCCAGCGCCACCACCGGGACGATGACCCGCGTGAACCGCAGGGCCTTCCGGTTGCTCATCTGCCTTCCCTCCTCCCGGGGCGGATCGCCGAGCGATCCGTCTACCCCCCTCGTTGATACGCTCTCGCCAGTGCCGCCGGCTGCCGGACGCGGCGCGCCACGAACACCAGCGCGACCACGGTGATGACCGCCGGGGCCATCGATGCCAGACCGGATGCGCTCTGCGGGATGATCCCCAGCGTGTTCCACGTGAGGACCACCGCCGCCACCATCCCGTACAGGAGCGATCCCGCCAGCACACCCGTTGGCCGCCACGCCCCGAAGTACACGAGCGCCACGGCGATGAAGCCCTCGCCTTGCGTCAGGTTCTGCTGGAAGATCCCGAGCTCGAGGGCCAGGGTCGCTCCGGCCAGCCCCGCCAGCACGCTGCCCAGGATCACCGTCGAGTAGCGGATCTTCGTGACGCTCACGCCCAGGCTGTCCGCCGCCGCGGGGTTCTCGCCAACCGCCTTGATCTTGGTCCCGTACGTGGTCCGGTTCAGCACGAAGGCCAGCACGGGGACCAGCAGAAGGGCGACGTAGACCAGGATGCTGTGCTGGAACAGCATCTTGCCCAACAGCGGCAAGCGGGCGAGCACGGGAACCTTGATGACGGGCAGCGAGTCGATCGGCGTGGGAGTGCCCACGAGCTTCTGGAACAACAGGTCGCTGAACCCCAGGCCGAACAGGTAGATGCCGATCCCGCTGATGCCCTGCTCGGCCTTGAGCGTCACGTTGACCACGGCCGTGACCACCCCGAGCACGAGGCCGATCCCGATCCCGACCAGCGCGCCCAGCCACAGGCTGTGGGTCTGCAGGGAGGTGTAGTACGCGCCGAACGCGCCCAGGAGCATCACGCCCTCGACGCCCAGGTTCAGCACCCCGCTGCGCTGGCCCATCGTCTCGCCGAGGCTCGCCAGCAGGAACGGGATGGCCAGGCGGATGCCCGACGCCGCCGTGGCGGTGAGGACCGAGACAGTCAGGAACTCCTTCATCCTTCGACCATCTCCGCGCTCCCCGGTAACCCCTCGGTGCCCTCGATGGCCGCCGGCGGCCCGGGCCCGACGTCCCCCGCTCCCAGCGCCGGCTCCAGGCGCAGCCGGTAGCGCCGCCGCACGATCTCGATGGAGACCACGAACACGACCACCAACCCGTTCAGCGCCACGATCAGCGACGACGGCACCTGCACGGCGATCTGCATCGCGGTGCCGCCGACCAGCAGGCCGCCGAAGATGAACGCCGAGACGATCGTCCACAGCGGGTTGAGCGCGCCGAACAGGGCGGCCACGATCCCGTTGAACCCGGCCGATCCTGTGAAGCCGGTGGCCGATCCGTCGGTGACCATCCGGTGCGAGAGGCTGCCGAACACCAGGACCGCGCCGGCCAGTCCGGCCATCGCTCCGGAGAGGGTCAGGGCCAACGTGATCGTTCCCTTCACCGACATCCCGCTGTAGCGGGAGGCCTCGCGCGACAGGCCCACCGCGCGCAGACGAAAGCCGAGGGTGGTTCGCCACAGCAGCACGTAGACCAGCACGGCCGCGAGCAGCGCGACCACGACACCCGCATGCAGCCCGGTCGAGTGGCTGATGATCGGAAGGTCCGCGTTGGGGGAGAGCCGTCTCGTCTGGGGGATCCGGGCGAACGTAGTGCTGAGAGTCTTGTCGATCAGGGGGCCGGCCAGCAGATAGTTCATGAGCTGGACGGCGACGATGTTCAGCATGATCGTGCTGAGGATCTCGTTCACGTTGAAGTAGGCCTTCAGGGCGCCCGGTATGGCGCCCCACAGCCCGCCCCCAACCATCCCGGCCACGAGCACCAGGGGCACCAGAAGCGGGCGCGGGATGCCCGGGAAGGCGAGCGCCACGAGCGTGCCGAGCAATCCCCCCGCCACCATCTGGCCCTCGCCCCCGATGTTCAGCACGTTGGCGCGGAAGGCGATGCAGATCCCCACCCCGACCAGGATCAGGGGGACGGCCTTGAGGGCCGTGGAGGTCAGCGCGTCGGAGCTTCCGAAGGCCCCCTGGAGCAGGGCGTGATAACCGGTGATCGGATTGGCGCCCAGCGCCAGGAGCATGACCGCGCCGACGATCAGGGCGGCCACGGCGGCCATGGGGAGCGCGAGCCAGCTGACCAGCAGGCGCCGCCACTCGCCCGAGCGAAGTCGATCGCGGATGGATGCCCCCCTCGCCGTCCCGTCGCCCCCCCCGCCCGAGCCATCCGGCCCGGGTGCCTGGAGGCCCGGCCGGGGAGACGGGCCGCCACGCGCGCGGGGCTTGAAGGACATCATGGTCCAGCCGGGGTCATGGCGCGAGTCCTTGCACCGGGCTCTCCTCCGTTTGGGGGAGTGTGGCCACCAGGCGGACCGGTCCGCCCCGGGCGAATGGCCCGGGAGGAAGGGACCGATCGGCCCCGGTGGGGGTCTCCGGGTGGGTAGAGTTGCACGGAGGCAGAAGCGAGGGGAGGCGGGCCCAGACCTGGGAGGGGCCATGACCGCGATCGAGTTCACGCTGAAC
>DASWCX010000381.1:0-5208 GCA_036395815.1 Actinomycetota bacterium
ACCGCCGAGTCTCCGTGATAGCCGTCCCACACCGCCCCGACGTCCAGCGAGATCAGGTCGCCCTCGTGGAGAACCCTCGGGCCGGGGATCCCGTGGACCACCTGGTCGTTCACCGAGGTGCAGATCGACGCGGGGAAGCCCCGGTACCCCTTGAACGAGGGCGTGCATCCGTACGACCGGATGCTCTCCTCGGCCAGGGCGTCGAGCTCGGCGGTGGTCACGCCCGGACCGACCGCCTCCATCAGGCGCTCCACCGTCCGGGCGGTGACCCGGCCGGCCTGGCGCATCCGTTCGATCTCGTCCGCGGACTTGAGCACGATCACGGCCGGGCCTCCTGCTCGAGGGGGGCAAGGGCCCGGACGGCTCGGTCGGTCACTTCGTGCTCGGGCCCCTCGGCATCGACCACCCGCAGCAGGCCCCGGTTCCGGTAGAAGTCCCACAGGGGGGCCGTGCTCAGGTGGTAGACCTCGAGGCGACGCCTGACGATCTCCTCGCGATCGTCGTCCCGCTGGATCAGTGCGCCGCCGCACCGGTCGCACACTCCGTCGACCTTGGGAGGGTCCAGCGCCACGTTCGTGGACTCCCCGCACCGCGAGCAGGTCCGCCTCCCGGCGATCCGCTTCACCGCGAGCTCGTCAGGCAGGTCGAAGGCGAGGACGGCCGTCAGGGGCCGCCCCATCTCGTCCAGCCGCCGCTCCAGGGCGTCCGCCTGGGCGGTGGTCCTGGGAAAGCCGTCGAGGATGAATCCGTCCGAGGAACCGAGCGCCTGGGCCACCATCTCCACCACCACGTCGTCGGGGACCAGCTCGCCGGCGTCCATGTACTTCTTCGCCAGCTGGCCGAGCTCGGTGCCGTTCCGTACGTGATCGCGGAACAGGTCGCCGGTCCCGATCAGCTCGATCCCGTAGCGCTCGCTGAGCCTCCGGGCCTGCGTGCCCTTCCCCGCCCCAGGGGGGCCAAGGAGCACGATCCGCACTACCGGAGGAATCCCTCGTAGTGCCGCATCATCAGCTGGGATTCGAGCTGCTTCATGGTCTCCAGGGCCACGCCGACGGTGATCAGGATCGTGGTCCCCCCGAACGGGAAGGCCGAGATGGCCCAGAACGCCAGGAAGATCGACGGGATCAGGGCGATGGCTGCCAGGAACAGCGAGCCCGGCAACGTGATGCGGTTCAGGATGTTTGAGAGATACTCGGCGGTCGGGCGTCCCGGTCGGATGCCGGGGATGAACCCCCCGTACTTCCGGATGTTGTCGGCGGTCTCGATGGGGTTGAACGTGATCGCCGTGTAGAAGTAGGCGAAGAAGACCACCAGGGTTCCGTAGATGAGCATGTAGACCGGGTTCGACTGCCGCAGCAGCGTGTTGTTGACGAAGTTCTGGAACCACGACACGTGGACCACGTTCTGCAGCAGGCTCGGGAAGTAGAGCACCGAGGCGGCGAAGATGATCGGGATGACCCCCGCCTGGTTCACCTTCAGCGGGATGTACGTGGACTGGCCGCCCATCATCCGCCGCCCCACCACCCGCTTGGCGTACTGCACCGGGATCCGGCGCTGCCCCTGCTCCATGAACACGACGGCCAGGATGATGGCGATGCCCAGCGCGAGCAGGAAGTAGAACTTGAATGCCCCGGCCTGCTTCAGGATCGCGTCGCCCTCGGCCGGAAGCCGCGAGATGACGCTGGTGAAGATCAGGATGGACATCCCGTTGCCGATCCCGCGCTGGGTGACCAGCTCGCCCAGCCACATGATCATCGCGGTGCCGGCGGTCAGCGTGATCACGATCAGCGCCACCCGCGGGGCGGTGAACACCCGGATCACGTCGAACTGGCTGTGGAACAGGAACACCAGCCCGGTGGACTGGAGCAGCGCCAGCGTGACGGTCATGTAGCGGGTCCACTGGGTGATCTTCTTCATCCCGATCTCGCCCTGCTTCTGCCACTGTTCGAGCTTGGGGATCACCACGGTGAGGAGCTGCATGATGATCGAGCTCGTGATGTACGGCATGATCCCGAGCGAGAAGACGGCGAACCGGGTCAGCGCCCCTCCCGAGAACAGGTCGATGAACGAGAGGGCTCCCAGGCCCTTGGCCTGGCTGGTGATGCCGGCCAGCTTGGACAGATCGACGTCGGGCACCGGGACGTGGGATCCCAGCCGGAACACGGCGATGATGGCCAGCGTGAACAGGATCTTCTTTCGAAGATCCGGGATCTTGAACGCGTTGACGAAGGCCTTCAGCATCGCGCCGGCACCCTCCTGACGGCCAGAGCCCTCAGTCTACCGCTCGTCGATGATCTCGACGGACCCGCCGGCCGCCTCGATCTTCGACCTCGCGGAGGCGGAGACCGACTGGGCCCGCACGACGAGCGGCCGGTCGACGTCCCCCCGCCCGAGCACCTTCACCGGTAGCCCGTCCCGAACCAGGCCCCGTTCTCGAAGGACCTGGGGGCCGATCTCGGAGCCGGCGTCGAACACCTGGGCCAGCCGGTCCACGTTCACCACCGCGACCTCCTTGCGGTTCGGGTTGGTGAAGCCCTTGAGCTTCGGAACCCGGCGCTGGAGGGGCATCTGTCCTCCTTCGAACCCCTGCTTGGTCTGGTTGCGGGCCTTGAGCCCCTTGGTGCCCCGGCCGGCCGTCTTGCCCTGGCCGGCCGCCTTGCCCCGGCCCACCCGCTTCCGGTCCCGGACGGCGCCCTCGGGCGGCCTCAGATGATGGAGCTTCATCCTTCCTCCCCCGCAACCTCTTCCACCGTGACCAGGTGGGCGACCTTGGCGATCATCCCCCTGATCTCGGGCCGGTCCTCCTTCACCACCGAGTCCCTGAGGCGATGCAGCCCCAGGGCCCGGACCGTGGCTTTCTGGTCCCTGGGCCGGTCGATGGCGCTCCTGATCTGGGTGACCCGCAGCCTAGGAGGCATCGGCTTCCTCCAGGCCCGCCTCGGCCCGCTTGGCCGCCATGGCCACCTGGGCCTCGGCCACCGCGTCGAGCATTGCCCTGGGGGCCACGTCGGCGACCGCCAGTCCCCTGGCACGGGCGATGTCCTCCGGGCGCTTGAGCTGGTGCAGCGCGGTGATGGTGGCGTTCACGATGTTGATCGGGTTGCCCGAGCCCAGCGACTTCGACAGGATGTCCTTGATCCCGGTGGCCTCGACCACCGCCCGGACCGGGCCCCCGGCGATGACCCCGGTTCCCGGCGCGGCGGGCTTGAGCAGGACCACCCCGGCGCTGTCCTCCCCGATCACCTCGTGGGGGATGGTCGTTCCCATCATCGGGACCTCGAACATGGCCCGCCGGGCCACCTCCACGCCCTTCTGGATGGCCGCCGGGACCTCCTTCGCCTTGCCGTAGCCGACCCCAACCCGGCCGGCGCCGTCCCCCACCACCACGAGCGCGGCGAAGCTGAACCGCCGGCCACCCTTCACCACCTTGGCCACGCGGTTGATCGAGACCACCCGCTCCTCGTACGGGGATCGTTCGGCCCCCGAGTCGTACCGTCGCTGGCTCAAATCTCCAGTCCTCCCTCTCGTGCCCCTTCGGCCAGCGCCCTGACCCGCCCGTGGTACAGGCGTCCGCCCCGGTCGAACACCGCGCGTTCGATGCCCGCGGACTTCGCTCGCTCGGCCAGGAGCTTGCCGACCTGCTTGGCTCGGGCGGACTTGTCGCCCTCCGCCCCCGCCAGATCGGAGGCCGAGGCCACCGTCCGGCGACCCAGGTCATCCACGAGCTGGGCGTAGATGTGCCGGTTCGAGCGATACACGGCCAGCCGGGGGCGCTCGGGGCTGCCCGAGACCTTCTTCCGGACCCGCCCGTGCCGGCGCAGCCGGGCCACGCGCTTCGCCTCGACCCGCATGCTACGCGGCTCCCTTCGCGGCCTTGCCCGCCTTCTTCCGGACGTGCTCCCCCTCGTACCGGATGCCTTTGCCCTTGTACGGCTCGGGCTTGCGGGCCTTCCGGACGTTCGCCGCGATCTCCCCGACCAGCTGCTTGTCGATCCCCCGGATCACGATCCTGTTGGGAGCGGGCACCTCGAACTCGATGCCCTCGGGGGGCCGGAACGACACCGGATGGGAGAACCCCACGGCCAGCTCGAGGTCGGCTCCCTTGAGCACGGCGCGGTACCCGACGCCCACGATCTCCAGCCGCTTCTCGTAGCCCTGGGTCACGCCCTCGACCATGTTCGCGATCAGGGTTCGGGTCAGGCCGTGCAGGGAGCGGTGGTCGCGCTCGTCGCTGGGCCGCTCCACCCGAACCGTGCCGTCCACGAGCAGGATCCGCATGTCGGGATGGAAGCTCTGCTGGAGCTGGCCACGCGGGCCCTTCACGGACACGCGCGAGCCGTCCACCGAGACGTCGACCCCGGCGGGCACGGCAATGGGCTCTTTTCCGATCCTGGACATGGCTGCTTCGACCCTCTTCTCGGAACGCCTACCAGACGTGGGCGAGGACCTCGCCCCCGATCCCCCGCTTCTTGGCCTGACGGTCGGTGATGAGCCCCTGCGACGTAGACAGGATAGCGATGCCCATCCCGCCCAGCACCCTCGGGATCTCGTCCCGGCCTGCGAACACCCGTCGCCCCGGTGTGGAGATCCGCTGGATGCCGTTGATGGTCCGCTGCTGGTTCGGGCCGAACTTCAGATGCAGGACGATCCGCCGATCCTTGCCCTCGCCCTCCACCGACGAATCCTGGACGTAGCCCTCGCGGACGAGGATCTCCGCGATGCGCTCCTTCAGCCGGGACCCGGGCACCACCACTTCCTCCTTGAACGCCATGTTGGCGTTCCGGATCCGGGTCAGCATGTCCGCGATGGGATCGGTCATGACCATGGGGCTACCACCTCACCAGGACGCCTTCGTGACGCCCGGGACCTCGCCCTGGTGCGCGAGCTCCCGGAAGCAGATCCGGCAGAGCATGAACTTCCGGAACACGGCTCGGGGCCGCCCGCACCGGGCGCACCGGGTGTAGGCCCGCGCGCCGAACTTGTGCCCGGCTCGCCGCTGCTTCTCGATCAATGCCTTCTTCGCCATCGGTCGCCCTCTCCCCCTACCGCTGCCCTAGCCGGCCGCCGCGCTGACCGCCGGCATCCCCGCGAAGGGGAACCCCAGGGCCCGCAGCAGCGCTCGGCCCTCCTCGTCGGTTCGCGCGGTGGTCACCACGGTGATGTCCATCCCGCGGACCTTGACGACCTTGTCGTAGTCGATCTCGGGAA
>DASWCX010000382.1:0-18885 GCA_036395815.1 Actinomycetota bacterium
TCGATTCTCGGTCTACAGGAGCTGCATGCGGCTCCTGCCGAAACTCGACGTCCGAGCCTTCGCCATCGTGATCCGGAAGGACGTGATGGCCACTAGGGGGCGGTCGGAAGATCCCCGACATGTTGCCTGGGAATACCTCATCCAGCGTCTGGAGCGTTTCACGACCAAAGGTGGAACGCATCTGACGTTGATCCATGATGAGGGCTACGCAGCCGAGGTCCGTAAGCTGGCACGGAAGTCCCGTCGAATCGGAACGGCTGGCAGCATGTTCGGGACGGGCAGCCTTAGACGGCCAGCTCGTCTGATTCTTGACGATCCCGTCTCAAGGCGATCGAACGAATCCTACTTCCTCCAGTTCGCGGATTTGGCTGCTTACGCTGCTTTCAGAGCCATCTACCCTCCGCCCGTAAGACCAGTCCAGATCGTCCCTCAAGGGATGTGGGACGAGTTGGGCGCGGCTCGATACGCTCCCGTCAACATGTATTCGGGAGGACCCCAAGGCATCGTATCCTGGCCCTAGAGAAGAACCCCCCCGATTTGCGCTCGGGGGGGTAAGGGGAGCCCTAAACCGTCCACAGAGACGGGTCAGCCTCCTGCCCGAAGCCTACTTACATACATGTGATTCGTCAAGCTCATCGCTTAGCGGCGTTTTACATGCATCAAGGGGATAGTTCCCCAAACGCCGGGAGCACCCTCCGGCACTTCACCGCAAGAGCAAGGGAGCGAACCCGAAGGCCCCCTCCCTTGATCACTCCGCTCGGCTCCGCCTTTCGGCAGCTCCTCCCCTCGTGACGGGCGGACCTTAGCCCAGGCCGCCGGTCCGTGTCCAATCCTGGGGCCCTTCGAGGCGAATGCGAGTGACAAAAGGACGAAGGTCCTGGTCAGGTGGGGCGAGCGGTGGCGCTGATGGTTCGGTTCGAGAGGCCGGAAGTAGAATGCCCCGGTCCGGAGATCGTGGAGGCCGCATGCGAGGAACAGGGATCGGACCGGCCCTTCGTCAGGCCAGGCTGTCGAGGGGCAAGTCCATCGAGGAAGTCAGCCGAGAGACCCGGATCCGTCCCGAATACCTCCAGGCGCTGGAGCGGGAGCGGTTCGAGGTCCTGATCGGCGATGTCTACGTCCGGGGTTTCCTTCGTTCGTACTCGACCTATCTCGGAATGGACGCCGACTCGATCCTGACCGTCTACAACCGGAACTTCGGGCCGCCCCGGCCGACGCTGCCCGAGCCGGCCCCGGCCCCCGCCCGCAGCCACCGGAGCGTGCACCCGCACCTCCCGCTGGCCTCCCGGCGGCACCACCCGAGCTGGACCTTCCTGATCGCAGTGGCCGTCTCCGCCCTGGTCCTGCTGGGAGCGGCCGGGGTGCTGTCGAAGGCCCGTTCGACCCCGAAGGCCCAGAGCCCTCCGGCCGGACAGCCCTCCATCCAGGTCCTTCCGCCCACGGTGGTCGTGGCCCTGAACGCGACGGCGGACGTCGGGGCGTTGATCCGCAGGGATGGCCATGTGGTGTTCGACGGCACGATGAGGAAGGGCCAGGGGGTCTCCTACGCGGGCAGCAGCCGGATCGAGGTCCATCTGGACCGGGGAGGCCACGTGAGGATCACCGTCAACGGCCACTCCCTGGGGTCGCCGGGCTCGGCGGCCAAGCCGTACGTCGAGTCGTTCGGTCCCCTCGACTACCGGAGGACGCCATCGCCGGCGAGTCCCGGCCCCTGACCCCCTTGGGGTTGGGGTGGCCGAACGTCGTCTCCGTCCTCCGCGTCCTGCTGGTGCCTGCGCTGGTCGTCCTGATCCTGGTTCGTGAACGGACGGCCTCGTACGCCGCGGCGGCCGTGTTCGCGGTGGCGGCGGTCACCGACGGCGTCGACGGGTACCTGGCGCGGAGGTTCTCGAGCGTGACCCGAACCGGTCAGTGGCTCGACCCCCTGGCCGACAAGCTACTGGTCAGCGCGCCCGTGGCGACCCTCACCGCCCTCGGGAAGTTCCCGGTGTGGGCGGCCGTGATCATCGTTGGGCGGGAGATCGGCATCTCGGCCCTCCGGGCCTGGCTGGGGATCCGGGGGCGGGCGATGCCGGCCTCCACGGCGGCCAAGGTGAAGACCGGGCTCCAGCTCGTGGCCATCGCCATGTACATCCTGCCCCTCGACGCGCGTCTGGGAGGCCTCAAGCTCGGGGTGCTCGTCGTGGCGGTGGGGCTGACCGTGGCCACGGGGATCGACTACGTGCTGCACGCGCTTCGACCCCAGCCGGAGCCGCCCGTCCCATGAGGGCCGAGCTCATCGGGGTGGGAACCGAGATCCTGCTGGGGCAGATCTGCAACGACAACGCCCAATGGATGTCGCAGCGCCTCGCCGAGATCGGCGTCGACGTCCTGTGGCACCAGGCCGTGGGGGACAACGAGGACCGCATCGCGGAGGCCTTCCGCCTCGCCCTCTCACGGGTTGATGTGGTCCTGGCCACCGGAGGGCTGGGGCCGACCCAGGACGACATCACCCGCGAGGGAGTGGGCGCCGCGCTCGGCGTGCGGCTCGTCAGGAGGCCTGAGATCGAGGAGTTCCTGCGGGAGAAATTCGCCCGGATGGGCCGGGACATGCCCGAGTCGAACCTCCGCCAGGCCGACGTGCCCGAGGGCGCCCGGTACATCCTGCCCGACCGCGGGACCGCGCCCGGCCTGATCTGCGAGACGGCCCAGGGCCGTCGCGTGTGCCTGGTGCCGGGCGTCCCGGTGGAGATGAGAGAGATGATGACCGGCACGATCCTCCCCGAGCTGGCCCGGCTGTCGGGATCCGCGGCCCTGGTTTCCCGGGTGATCCGGGTCACCGGGATGGCGGAGGCGAAGGTGGGCGAGGAGCTCGACGATCTGTTTCGAGGATCGGCGAATCCCTCGCTCGCCTACCTCGCCGGCGGGGGAGAGGTGAAGGTGCGCGTGACCGCCAAGGCCCCCAGCCGGGCGGAGGCCGAAGCCCTGATCGACCCTGTGGCCGGCGAGGTGGCTCGGCGCCTGGGCCGATTCGTGTTCACCGAGGACGACGAGGATCTCGAGATCGTGGTGGGCCGGCTCATGAAGGCGCGAGGGATGACGGTGGCGGCGGCCGAGTCGCTGACGGGCGGCGGCCTCGGGCTCCGGCTCTCCCGGGCCCCCGGATCGTCCCTGTTCTTCAAGGGATCGGCGGTCTGCTACACGGCCGAGGCGAAGCGGGACGTGCTGGGCGTGCGCCAGGAGACGCTGGACGGCCCGGGCGTGGTGAGCGAGGAGTGCGCGCGCGAGATGGCCGGTGGGGCTCGAAGGAACTTCCGCGCGGACCTGGGGGTGGCCCTGACGGGAGTGGCCGGTCCGGAGGCCCACGGGGACCAGCCCGTGGGAACGGTGTGTGTCGGGTTGTCCTGGGACGGCGGGGAGGAGTCGCGAAGGTTCCGGGCGCCGGGGGACCGGGACATGGTCCGGCGGTGGGCCGAGCAGGCCGCCCTGGATCTGCTCAGGCGCCACCTGGAGTCATCGAATGGCCCGTGACCGGGCCGCTCGCCCGGAGGCGAAGCCGCTGCGGCTGTTCGTTGCCGTCGACGTCCCCGATCCGGTCAAGGCCGGCCTGGAGGAGACCGTGTCGGCCTACCGGGACCGGATCCCGGGGGCTCGCTGGACCCGCCCCGACGGATGGCACGTGACCCTCAAGTTTTTGGGAGGCACCTGGCCTCGGCTGGTGGACGACGTGCGGGCCGCGGTGGCCGGAGCGGCCGGGAGAGCGGAGGCGTTCGAGAGCAGGCTGACCGAGCTCGGGGTGTTCCCGTCGAAGCGCCGGGCCCGGGTGGTGTGGGCGGGGCTCCTCGACCCGGATGGGCGGCTCGCCGGCATCGCCAAGGACCTCGACGAGCGACTGGCCGACCACTTCGTGCCGGAGGAGCGCCAGCTGACGCCGCATCTCACTGTGGCGCGGCTTGCGCCCCCTCGCGACCTGGCGGAGTTCGCCCCCGACCTCGTCGGAACCGCGGTCACGTCCGCGCCCTTCCGCGTGGATCACCTGGTGCTCTATCGCAGCCGCCTCTCGCCCCGCGGTGCGACGTACGAGGCCCTGGTGTCCGCGCCGTTCGGAGGTGCTTGAGTTCGAACATATGTTCGGGTAGTGTGGCAGGCATTCGACCGCCGAACGACAGGGGTGTAATTTATGTCAGACCCACTCGCTAGAGTCGCCGCACGACCCGGCGCCGGGAACGGACGCCGCCTGACGGACAGGATGGCCGGGAGCCGCGTCGAGGAGGGTTCACGGATGGAGCGGGAGAAGATGCTCGGGGTCACCCTGAGCCAGATCGAGCGGCAGTACGGCAAGGGCGCGGTCATGCGTCTGGGGGAGCACCCGGCGGGGCAGGGGGTGGGGGTGATCCCGACGGGCGCCCTGGCGCTCGACATCGCCCTCGGGATCGGCGGGATCCCGCGCGGCCGGATCGTCGAGGTCTTCGGTCCGGAGGGGTCGGGCAAGACCACGGTCTGCCTGCACATCATCGCGGAGGCCCAGCAGAACAGCGGGATAGCGCTGTTCGTCGACGCCGAGCACGCCCTGGACCCGACCTATGCGCGGACGCTCGGGGTGAACATCGACGAGCTGCTGGTGTCCCAACCCGACAACGGCGAGCAGGCCCTGGAGATCGCCGACATGATGGTCCGCTCCGGCGCGCTGGACATCGTGGTGATCGACTCGGTGGCCGCGCTGGTCCCGCGGGCCGAGATCGAAGGGGAGATGGGTGACTCGCACGTGGGCCTGCAGGCCAGGCTGATGTCCCAGGCCATGCGGAAGCTGTCGGGCTCGCTGTCCAGGTTCGACACCACCGCGCTGTTCATCAACCAGTTGCGCGAAAAGATCGGCGTGATGTTCGGCTCACCCGAGGTGACGCCGGGAGGGCGGGCGCTGAAGTTCTACTCCTCTGTCCGCCTGGACGTCCGCAAGATCGACAACCTGAAGGACGGGACCGACGTGGTCGGGTCGCGGGTCAGGGCCAAGGTGGTCAAGAACAAGCTGGCTCCCCCATTCCGCCAGGCCGAGTTCGACATCATCTACGGCAAGGGCATCTCGAAGGAAGGCAGCCTCATCGACGTGGGCGTCGACGCGGAGATCATCCGCAAGAGCGGCGCCTGGTACACGTACGAGGGCGACCAGCTCGGGCAGGGCAAGGAGAACGCCCGGCAGTTCCTCACGGAGCACCAGGACGTCGCCCTCGAGATCGAACGGCGGATCCGGGAGGCCCTTGGCCTCACCTCGTTCGGCGAGGACGAGCCGGTCGAGATCGGAGAGCCCGAAGGCGAGCCCGCCGGGGTGCCGGCCGGTTAAGGGGAAGGGACCGGCCGGCCCCCGGAGGGTTCGATGTCCAGAGCGTCCAAGGCGTCCCGAGCGTTCCGAGGCCGAGACCGAGGCTCCATGTCGACCCAGGACGGGAAGCCCTCGGGGACGGCGAAAGACCGGGCCCTCCGGCTCCTGGGAGTGCGGTGGCGGAGCGCCGGCGAGCTCCGCAGGCGTTTGGCCCTGGCGGGATTCCCTCCCGAGGAGGTGGAGGTGGCCCTGTCGGAGCTCGAGCGGGCGGGGCTGGTGGACGACGAGCGCTTCGCCCGGGAGCTGGTGAGGGACCAGGTCGGGCGGCGGATGTCCGGCTCCAGGGCCATTCGGGCGGCGCTTCGGCAGAAGGACGTCCCGACGTCCGTGGCCGAGGCGGCGCTGGCCGAGGCCGGCGACGACGCGGACCAGGCGAGGGCGCTGGCCGAGTCGCGAGCCCGCCGGATGACCGGCCTTCCCGCCGAGACCGCCTATCGGCGCCTGTACGGCATGTTGCTCCGTCGGGGTCACTCGCCGGGCATCGCGCGCGAGGCTTGCCGAGCGGCCCTCGCGCCCGTGTTCGGCCCCGAAGAGGGCCCGGCCGACATCGAACCCTGATCCCGGCGGCGCCGCCGGCCGGTTCGACCTCTTGCAACACGGGCCCGAGCGCCGTAGATTGTGAAATTGAGAGGTTGATTCGGAGACATATGTTCGGACACGACGACATGCTGGATCAGGTTCCATTCGTGAGCATCGAGAAACGAACGAGGAGGCGCGCGGGGCCGAGATCGCCCTGACGCCTGTCTGACCATCTCTCGTCGCCGAACAGTGGCCGAGCCGGCCTCCGGTTCGGCTTTCTTGTTTTGAGGAGGAAAAGGATGATCACAGCCGTGGTGGCGGTGGCGGCGGTGGCGGCGGGAGCCGCGATCGCCCTCGCCCTGAGGAAGGTCCTGGTGTCGAACCGGCTCCAGGACGCGGAGGCCCGGGCGGCCAAGCTCGTGGCCGACGCGGAACGCGAGGCCGAGGGGAAGGTCCGGCAGGCCCTGCTCGAGGTGAAGCAGGAGATCTCGGCCATGCGCAAGGAGGCGGAGGAGGACGTTCGCCTTCGCCGGGAGGAGATCAAGAAGCAGGAGGACCGACTGGTCCGCCAGGAGAACGGGCTGGACGCGAAGGTGGCCGAACTGACCCGGAGGGACCAGGAGATCCAGCGGGGGGAGAGCGACCTCCAGTCCCTTCGCGCCGAGGTGGACCGGATCGGGCAGGAGCACCGCAAGGAGCTGGAGCGGATCGGCCGCCTCACGGCCCAGGAGGCCAGGGAAGCACTGGTGTCCCAGGTCGTGGGCGAGGCGAAGCGGGACGCCATGGCCACGGTGCGCGAGATCGAGCAGCGGGCACGGGAGGAGGGCGAGAAGCGGGCCCGCAAGATCGTGACCATCGCCATCCAGCGGGTGGCGACGGAGCAGACCAGCGAGTCGAGCGTGTCGGTGTTCCCTCTCCCTTCCGACGACATGAAGGGGCGGATCATCGGGCGGGAGGGCCGCAACATCCGGGCCTTCGAGGCGCTTACCGGGGTCAACCTGATCATCGACGACACGCCGGAGGCGGTGGTGCTTTCGTGCTTCGACCCGGTGCGCCGGGAGGTGGCCCGGCTCACCCTGGAGAGGCTGGTGTCGGACGGGCGGATCCATCCGGCCCGGATCGAGGAGGCCCACGGTCGTGCCCTGGCCGACGTCGACGAACAGATCAAGCGGGCTGGCGAGGAGGCGCTGGTCGAGGTGGGCATCACCGACGTCCACCCCGAGATGGTCAAGGTCCTGGGTCGGCTCCAGTACCGGACCTCATACGGCCAGAACGTCCTTCGGCATCTGGTGGAGGCGGCGCACATCGGGGCGGCCATCGCCGCCGAGCTCGGCGTTGACCCGAGGCTGGTGAAGCGATGCGCCCTCATGCACGACATCGGCAAGGCGGTGACGCATGAGGTGGAGGGCTCCCATGCCCTGATCGGGGCCGAGCTGGCCAGGCGGCTGAAGGAGCCCCCCGAGGTGGTGCACGCCATCGAGGCGCACCACGGGGAGGTCGAGCCCCGGACCATCGAGGCGGTCCTGGCCCAGACGGCTGACGCCATCTCGGGCAGTCGGCCGGGGGCGCGGCGCGAGTCCCTGGAGACCTACGTGAAGCGCCTGGAGCGGCTGGAGGAGATCTGCACGTCCTACGAAGGGGTGGAGAAGTCCTTCGCCATGCAGGCGGGCCGGGAGGTCCGCGTGATGGTCAAGCCGGTGGACATCGACGACGTCGCCGCCCATGTGTTGGCCCGCGACATCGCCAAGCAGGTGGAGGAGGAGCTCCAGTACCCGGGGCAGATCAAGATCACAGTGGTGCGGGAGACCCGGGCCATCGAATACGCGCGGTAGCGACCGCCCCGCCCGGAGCGTTATGGGCCTTGTGTGGCCTTTGTGGCGCCCGGGAAACAGGCGTATTGACGTCGGTGGATGGGAAAGAGTCCCTGAGCGCTCCCGTCAGGGGAGCGGCCACTCACGAAAGGGGGGCGTCCATGTCCACCCAACCCATCGAGGAACCGCCCCGGCAGCCCGTCGCGCCACCCGCGTACTCTCAGCCCGCACCCGCCTACACGGGGCCCACGGCCGTGGCCCCCGCGTCGAGGATGGCGGGTGCCGGAAGCCTGGCCATCCGGGTCCTGCTGACGCTGCTGGGCGCCGCGGGGCTGATCGTCGGTGCGTTCCTGCCGTGGTTCCAGAGCGTGGACGGCACCAAGATCACCATGCGGATCTTCGTGGCCCATCCGGGCACGGTGACGGCCCTCCTGCACTCGGCAGGAGCCATCGCCATCCTGATCGGGTTCCTGGCCGTCCTCGGCCTGGCTCCCCGGACCGGGTGGCTGACCCGCCTGGCCGGGGCGCTGGGGATCGTGGCCATGATCCTGTTCGTGATCCAGATGTTCCGGGCTCCCGGGAACGCATCCATGAGCGACCTCGGCGTGGGCTTCTGGCTGGTCCTGGCCGGAGCCGTCGTGGCCCTGGTCGGTGGGTTCTTCGGTACCCGGCACCGAGTGGTGGTGACCGGCGGTCCCACCGCGGTGGCCACGACCGAACCGTAGCTGCCGACCGAACAGCGACCTCCACACGAACGGCAGGGCCGGGGAAGCAGCACTCCCCGGCCTTCGCCTTTGCTAGATTCGACGGCGTGAGCGGCCGCTACCTGATCCGCACGTTCGGTTGCCAGATGAACGAGCACGACTCCGAGCGCATCGCGGGACTGCTCGAGGGCGAGGGCTACGGCCCGGCCCAGGAGCCGGCGGAGGCGGAGGTGGTCGTGCTGAACACGTGCGCGATCCGCGAGAACGCGGACAACCGGCTGTACGGCGCCCTCGGCCACCTGAAGCCCCTCAAGGACGCGAACCCGCGGCTTCGGATCGTGGTCGCCGGATGCCTGGCGCAGAAGGACCGGGGGCTCATCCAGCGAAAGGCCCCATGGGTCGACGTCGTGGTCGGGACCCACGCCCTCGCAGGGTTGGTCGAGCTGATCCGGTCGGCCGAACGCGAGGGCCCGCAGATGGACGTCCGCGAGTTCACCGAGGTCTTTCCGAGCGCCCTGCCGGCCCACCGGGGGTCGAGTTCCCACGCGTGGGTCTCGGTGAGCGTGGGCTGTGACAACGCGTGCACCTTCTGCATCGTCCCGCTCGTTCGTGGCCCACAGCGCTCGCGGCCGCTCGGCGACGTGCTGAGCGAGGTTCAGGGCCTGGCTCTCCGGGGCGTGGTCGAGGTGACGCTCCTCGGGCAGAACGTGAACACGTACGGCCGTGACCTCACCGTGCCGGGCTCGGGCCGCAGGGCGCGGTTCGGCGCGCTGCTGAGAGCGGTGGGCGCGGTGGAGGGGATCCGCCGGGTCCGGTTCACCAGCCCCCACCCCCACGACTTCACCGACGACGTGATCACGGCCATGGCCGAGACCGGAGCCGTGTGCGAGCACATCCACTTCCCCATGCAGTCGGGATCCGACCGGGTGCTTCGGCTCATGCGCCGCTCGTACCGCGCCGACCGGTACCTGGGATGGCTCGACCGCATCCGGGCGGCGGTGCCCGGCGTCTCCGTCACCACCGACATCATCGTGGGCTTCCCCGGCGAGACGGAGCAGGACTTCTCGGACACGCTCCGGGTGACCGAGGAGGCGGCCTTCGACGCGGCGTTCACCTTCCAGTACTCGCCGCGGCCGGGAACCGCCGCCGCCTCCTTCGAGGCTCCGATTCCCAAGGACGTGGTTCAGGAACGGTTCGACCGGCTGGTCTCGCTGCAGGAGCGGATCTCGCTCGAGAGGAACGAGTTGATGGTCGGCGGCACCTTCGAGGTCCTGATCGAGGGCGAGGGACGAAAGGGGAACCTCAAGGGGCGGACCCGAACGAACAAGCTCGTGCACGCGGCGGGCGATTCCGCCCCGGGGACCTTCACCCAGGTTCGGGTACTCGCCGCTCACCCCCATCACCTCGACGGCGAGCTGGTCGAGGTGGGGGAGCGCCGGCCGGTGCCGGCCACGGCATGAACGATCCGACCCTCCTGGCCCTGGTCGGGCCCACCGCGTCCGGCAAGACGGAGGCATCCGTCGAGGTGGCCGGGCGCATCGGGGCCGAGATCGTGTCGATCGATCCGGCCCTGGCGTACCGGGGGATGGACGTGTGGACGGCCAAGCCGACTCCCGAGCAACGCCGGCGGGTGCCGCACCACCTGATCGACCTTGCCGATCCCACGGGCCCGATCGGCGTCGCCGAGTTCCAGCGCCTGGCGGCCGGATCGATCTCCGGGATCCGCGACCGGGGGCGCCGGCCCCTGCTGGTGGGAGCGAGCGGGCTCTACTTCCGAGCTGTGGCGGACGGTCTGGAGTTTCCGGGAACCGAACCGCGGACCCGGGCGCTGCTCGAGGCCGAAGCGACGGCGCTGGGACCGGAGACGCTGCACCATCGCCTGGCCTCGTTCGATCCCGCGGCCGCCGCCCGGATCCAGCCGGCCAACGCCCGGAGGACCGTGAGAGCGCTGGAGGTCGCCGCCATCACCGGCCGGCCGTTCTCCGACTTCTACGGAGCGTGGGACCGGTACCCGGCCAACGCGGTCCGGGCGGCCGGGATCGACCTCTCCCGGGCCGACCTCCACCGCCGGATCGACGAGCGGGTTCGGCTGAGGTTTCCCGCGCTGGTCGAGGAGGCCCGGACCCTGCTCGATCGAGGGTTCGGCTCGTTCGTCGCTTCGTCCCATCTCATCGGCTACGCTGAGGCGGCGGCCTGTCTTCGGGGAGAGCTCTCCGAGGAAGAGGCGGCGTGGAGGATCGCCCGGCGGGACAAGGCGCTGGCCCGGCGGCAGCGCTCGTGGTTCCGGAGGGACCCCCGCGTCCGGTGGTTCGCCGTGGGTGCGGGCGGTGCGGTCGAGGCCGTCGACGAGGTCGTCCGGTACTTCGGCGAGGATCGCCGGGAAGCCGTGGAGACCGGCGGGGCCGGGGCGGCTCGGGCCCAAGGAGGCTGAGGTGCGGTTCGCCAAGTACCACGGAACGGGCAACGACTTCGTGATGGTCGAAGATCTGGAGGATGCGCTCCGGCTGGACCCTGGGGCCATCGCCGCGCTGTGCGACCGGCACCGGGGTGTGGGAGCGGACGGGCTGATCCGGATCGCCCCGGCGGACCAGGCCGACTTCTTCATGGACTACCACAACGCCACTGGCGAGGTGGCCGAGATGTGCGGCAACGGCATCCGGTGCCTGGCGAAGTACGTGTACGACCGGGGCCTGACGTCGGCCCGGGAGATCGACGTGCTGACCCGGGCCGGCCTGAAGCATCTGGTCATCTCGGCCGATGACGGGGTGGCCTCGGAGGTGACCGTCGACATGGGCCCGCCGGCCCTGGAGCGCAAGGCCCTCCCCATGGCCGGCGATCCCGCAGGGCGGTTCGTCGGCCAGCCCTTCGATGTGGACGGGCGGAGCTACACGGGAACCGCGGTCTCCATGGGCAACCCCCACCTGGTCCTGTTCCTGGAGCCCGGAGACGATCTGGCAACGATCGACGTTCGGCGTCTGGGCCCAATGGTCGAGCATCGGCCCGAGTTCCCGAACCGTACCAACGTCGAGTTCGTGCGGGTGGAGGACAACACCGTCCATCTGCGCGTGTGGGAGCGGGGATCGGGCGAGACCATGGCCTGCGGGACCGGGGCTTGCGCCTCGCTGGTGGCGTGCGCGCTGGCCGGGCTCACCGGAAGGGAGGCGCCCGTGGAATTCCCCGGCGGCCGGCTCACCGTGGCATGGCGCGAGGACGACCACGTCTTCCTCACCGGGCCGGCCACCTTCGTGTTCGAAGGGGACGTCGACCCGGCGTGGCTCGCCGGGGCGTCACCGGGCGCCGTCGTGGGCTGGCCATGAGGCTGTCGGCTCGGGTCCGAGACCTCCCGCCGTACCTGTTCGCGGAGCTCGACCGGAGGGTGGCGGCCAAGCGGGCCGCTGGCGCCGACGTGATTTCGCTGGGCGTCGGCGACCCGGATCTGCCGACGCCGGCCCACGTGGTCGAAGCGCTGCGGCGCGCGGCCGAAGACCCCGGTACCCATCGCTACCCCTCCTACTACGGGATGCCAGCCTTCCGCGAGGCCATCGCGGCGTTCTACCAGCGGCGGTTCGGCGTGGCGCTCGATCCCGAGACCGAGGTTCAGCCGTTGATCGGATCGAAGGAGGGGCTGGTCCACATGTCCCTCGCCCTCGTCGACCCCGGTGACCGGGCGCTGGTCCCCGACCCGGGCTATCCCGTCTACGCCATCGGGACCGCGCTGGCCGGGGGGGCGCCGGTCTCCCTGCCCATGTCGGCGGCCACCCGGTTCCTCCCCGACCTCGACGCCCTCGCCGTCGATCCGGGAACCAAGGTCCTGTGGCTGAACTACCCGAGCAATCCGACCGCGGCCGTGGCCGACCTGGGCACGTTCGAGAAGGCGGTGGAGGTGGCCCGGGGGAGCCAACTCCTGCTCTGCCACGACGCGGCCTATTCGGAGATCACCTTCGATGGGTACGTGGCCCCCAGCGTGCTCCAGGTTCCGGGGGCGAAGGACGTGGCGGTCGAGTTCGGATCGCTTTCGAAGACCTACAACATGACCGGGTGGCGGGTCGGATACGCGGTGGGAAACGCCGAGGCCATCGGGGCCCTGGCCACCGTGAAGACGAACCTCGATTCGGGCGTCTTCGACGCCGTCCAGCTGGCGGCCGTCGCCGCGCTCACCGGGCCGCAGGACCACGTCGAGGAGATGCGGGCCGTGTACCAGAAGCGGCGGGACGTCGTCGTTGCGGCCCTCCTCGACGCTGGGATGGAAGTGGAGCCTCCCCTGGGCTCGATCTACGTCTGGGTCCCGGCGCCGGGGGGCCGATCGTCGGAGGCGTTCGCCACCGAGCTGCTCGACGAGGCCGCCGTTGTTGTGGCGCCGGGAACGGGGTACGGCGCCAACGGCGAGGGCTACGTCCGGATCTCGCTGACCATCGCGGACGCCAGGATCGAGGAGGCGATGGAGCGGATCCGGGTCCGGTTCGGCTCGTGACACGCCCCCGATGGCGGGCCGGGAAGATTTCTCGGATCGGAGCGTTTGCGTCCGTCGGGCCCGGGAACGAAAGGGAGAGCCAAGAGGCACCGGACACGTCGATTCCGGGGAAAGGGGCGCTTCCCGGAGTGTTGGTCCGGTGTCTCTTGCTTGTGGGGGGAGTCCTGCCGCGGTGAGCGATCGGGTCGTCCTTCATGCCTGACCGGCTGGGGTCCGAATCCCCGCTCTCCGCGACGTGGCGTCCGGCGGTCCTGGAGCGGGCGGTCCTGGTGGGGCTCGACTCCGGCGCGGGAGAGGAGACCCTGGACGAGCTGGCCGCGCTGGCCCAGGCGGCGGGGGCCGAGCCCGTGGGCCGGGTCGTGCAGGCCAGGCGGGCTCCGGATCCCGCGACGTTCGTGGGCCGGGGGAAGGTGGCGGAGGTCCACGACCTGGTCCACGCCACCGGGGCCGGGGCGGTCATCCTCGACGACGAGCTCTCGCCCGGGCAGCTCCGGAACCTGGAGGAGCGGCTGCGGGTGAAGGTGCTGGACCGCACGGCGCTGATCCTGGACATCTTCGCCCTCCACGCCCGATCGGGAGAGGGCAAGGCCCAGGTCGAGCTGGCGCAGCTCAACTACCTGCTCCCGAGGCTCCGTGGCTGGGGCGAGGCCATGTCACGGCTGGGCGGCGGAATCGGGACCCGCGGTCCGGGCGAGACGAAGCTGGAGGTCGATCGGCAGCACATCCGGCGCAGGCTGTCCAAGCTTCGTCGCGACATCACGGCGCTCGGGCGGACCCGGCGGGTCAAGCGGGCTGGACGGGAGCGTTCCGGCATCCCCCAGGTCGCGCTGGCCGGTTACACGAATTCCGGCAAGTCGACGCTCATGAACGCGCTCACGGGCGCGGGGGCGCTGGTGGCGGACCAGCCGTTCGCCACACTGGATCCGACCACCCGCCGCCTGTCCCTTCCGGGGCGCGGGCCGGCCACGGTCTCCGACACCGTTGGCTTCGTCCGGAAGCTGCCCCACGACCTGGTGGAGGCCTTCAAGTCGACGCTGGAGGAGGTGGCCCTGGCCGACCTGATCCTCCATGTGGCCGACGCCTCGGCCGCCGAGCTGGGGGAGCAGGTGGCCGCGGTCCGCCAGGTGCTCGGCGAGATCGGCGCGGGAGGGCTGCCCGAGGTGCTGGCCCTCAACAAGTGGGACCTCCTCGACGAGATGGAGCGGGCCCGGGTCCTTCGGCGGTTGCCCGACGGCATCCCCGTGTCGGCGCTCACCGGAGACGGTCTCGAGCGGCTCCAGGGACGGGTGGCCGAACGCCTTCCGCGCCCCCCCATCGAGGTGACGCTGCTCGTGCCGTTCGACCGACCCGAGGTCGTTCCCTGGCTCCACGAGCACGCCCAGGTCGATGCCGTGGACGAGGGGGCGGACGGGACCAGGGTGGTGGCGAGGGTCACCGAGGCCCAGCTGGCCCGGGTGCGGGACTTCGCCGCGCGTCCGGTGGCCCGCAGGGTTCGCGGGTAGAGGGCGCGGGCCGAGCAGGGCCGTCCTCGATCGACGGCTACAGTTTGCGCAGGACCGCCACCACCCGGCCGAGCACGCCACCGCCCTCGGGCAGGTCGAACGGTTCCATCGCCGGGTTCTCGGGCACCAGGACCACCCGGTCGCCCTCGCGATGGAAGCGCTTGACGGTGGCCTCGTCCTCGGCGGGACCCGGCACCAGGGCCGCCACGACGTCCCCTTCGCCCGCGGTCGACTGTCGGTGCACCACCACCAGGTCCCCGTCCAGGATGCCGGCGCCCACCATGGAGTCCCCGGCCACCCGGAGGGCGAAGTGGTCGTCCTCGCCGGCGAACTCCGCGGGGACGGCCAGGAAGTCCTCGATGTTCTGATCCGCGAGGACGGGGGCTCCGGCGCTGATCCGCCCGATCAGCGGGACGGTGACGGCGTTGGGCCGGCCCCGCCTCGGGCCCTGGAGCTCCATCGCCCGGGGCTTCGACGCATCCCGGCGCAGGAGCCCCTGCCGCTCCAGGTTGGCCAGCTGGGCGTGGACGCTCGAGCTGGAGGTCAGGCCGACGGCCTCGCCGATCTCCCGGACGGTGGGCGGGTAGCCGCGGGCGTGGACGGTCTCGCGGATGAACTCGATGATCCGGCGCTGCCTCGTCGTGATGTTCTCCATGTGGTCCCTCCCGTTCCGTCGCGACCGTAGCACGGGCGCTCGGGTGAATCAAACATGTGTTCGATCCGCGCTTGACGAGCGAACATACGTTCGACATACTGTATCCATGGCTCGAACACGCGTTCGTTGGAGTCGGGTGGTTCCGATCGGGCTTGCCGTGGCACTCGGGATCGGCGTCGTCGGCGGCAGGGCCGGGGCGAGGACCGAACGCCCCGCCGCACCGGTGATCCATGTGGTCCGTTCGGGCGAGACCCTCTGGGCCATCGCCCGGGGGATCGTGGGGGCGGCGGGCGACCCCCGTCCTGTCGTGGACCGCTTGATCGAGACGAACCACCTCTCCGGCCGGGTCCTGGACCCCGGGCGAAGGCTGATCCTCCCTCGCGGCTGAGGCCGACCGCGGCCGGGGTTCAGGGGGACCAATCGACGCCGCGAACCTGCTCGATGTTGGACAGCCGCGCCGCGATGTCCGCGGAGCGCACCTCCCGAGGAACCCGGACCAGGAGGTGCACGGTCCGCTCGTCCCCCTCTTCGGTGATCCGCATCTCGAGGAGGCCGGCGCCCGCGGTGCGGACGGCGTCGACCAGGCGTTCCACGTCGACCGTGGGGTGCGCCTGCACCAGGAACTCCTCGCGCCCCACGGCGAACCTGCGGAGCATGCCCCGGAGCGGGCGGAGGCCCACCAGCGCGATCAGCGTGATGACGGTGGTGGCGGTTCCCAGGAGCAGGGCTCCCACGCCGACCGCCGTGCCCACCGCCGCGGTCACCCACAGGCTTGCCGCGGTGGTGAGGCCGCGGATGCTTGCCCCGTACTTGAGGATGGCGCCGCCCCCCAGGAAGCCGATGCCCACCACGATCTGCGAGGCGATCCTGGTCACGTCGGCCTGTACGGCGCCCCTCGGCCCCTGGCCCACGATCGACTGAAAGCCGTAGGCCGAGATGATGGCGAACAGCGCCGCGCCCAGCCCCACCAGGATGTGGGTGCGGAACCCGGCCGGCTGCTCCGTGAGCTCGCGCTCCCCGCCGAGGGCGCCGGCCAGCGCCGCGGCGAGGAGCAGGCGGAGGACCAACTCGCCCTGCGATGGCATGGCGGCATTATCTCCCACCGTTGACCGCCCATATCTGGGAGGTTACCCTGGTGGAACCACTACATCTTGTGGTGCGGCGAGCCGGCCGATCCACGGCCAGCCCGCCGAGGCGATCCGGGGGAGGGATCCGGTGCGCTGTCCATGGTGCGGCAATCCCGACGACAGGGTGGTCGATTCGCGCACGGCCGAGGGCGGGCTGGCCATCCGCCGGCGGCGTGAGTGCTTTCGCTGCTCCCGCCGGTTCACCACGTTCGAACGTGTGGTGGAGGTCGGGGTGTCCGTAGTCAAGCGCGACGGGGCGAAGGAGCCGTTCGATCGCGCCAAGATCGTGGCCGGGGTGACGAAGGCCATCAAGAACAGGCCGGTGACTCCGGAGCAGGTCGAGGCCCTGGCCGCCCGGACGGAGGAGCGGCTCCGGCGTAAGGGGCCGCTCGTCACCACGCAGGAGGTCGGGTTGGAGGTCCTCGCACAGCTCCGCCGGCTCGACGACGTCGCGTACCTCCGGTTCGCCAGCGTCTACAAGGACTTCCAGGAGCTCACCGACTTCGAGCGCGAGCTCGGCATCCTGCTCCAGAAGCGGGAGCCTCGTCGCCCCGCCGGCGCCGTTTCCGCTCGCCGAACCCGGACTCGGAACAAGGCCTGAGCGCGAAGGCATTCGGTCCGGCACCGCACACAACATGTTGTGGTTCGGGGAGACCGGAGGCTCCCGAGGCACAAGATGTGGGAGAATATCCGGACCGGGTGACTTGACAGCCCGGGGCCTCCGGAGGCAGAATCACACGGCTGTCATTTATCCCCAGGCTTTCCCCAGGGGATCCACCGGCGGAGGCTCCTTCCCCCCGCGATTCGAGGCAGGAGGGCGACGTGGCGACCAGGCAGAAGGACCTCGGGACGAAGCCGACCGGGCTGAAGTTCAAGCGGTACTTCACCCGAGATGGAGTGCATCCGTTCGACGAGGTGGAGTGGGAGACGCGCGACGCCGTCATCCCGAACTTCAAGGAAGGCGGCAACGCCTTCGAGCAGCGCGAGGTGGAGTTCCCGAAGTCCTGGTCGCAGAACGCGACCAACATCGTGGCCCAGAAGTACTTCCGCGGCCCGCTCGGAACGCCGCAACGGGAGAGCTCGGTCCGGCAGATGATCTCCCGGGTCGCCGACACCATCACGGAGTGGGGGACGAAGGACGGCTACTTCGCCACCGACGCCGACGCCAGGGTGTTCTCCGAGGAGCTCACCCACGTCCTGGTGACCCAGAAGGCCGCGTTCAACTCGCCGGTGTGGTTCAACGTCGGGGTCGAGCCCAAGCCCCAGTGCAGCGCGTGTTTCATCCTGGCGGTCGACGACAACATGTCCTCCATCCTCAATTGGTACGTGGAGGAGGGGACGATCTTCAAGGGCGGCTCGGGGTCGGGCGTGAACCTGTCACAGCTGCGGTCCTCGAAGGAGCAGCTGAAGGGCGGAGGGACCGCCAGCGGGCCGGTGAGCTTCATGCGGGGCGCCGACGCCAGCGCCGGGACCATCAAGAGCGGCGGGAAGACCAGGCGCGCCGCGAAGATGGTCATCCTGAACGCCGACCACCCCGACGTCCGCGACTTCATCTGGTGCAAGGCCGTCGAGGAGCGCAAGGCCCGGGTCCTTCGGGACGCCGGCTTCGACATGGACCTGGACGGCAAGGACTCGTACTCGACGCAGTACCAGAACGCGAACAACTCGGTCCGGGTCACCGACGAGTTCATGAAGGCCTACCTCGACGACCGCGACTGGAAGCTGAAGGCGGTCACCAGGGACGAGGTCCTCGAGACGGTGCGCGCCCGCGACCTGATGCGCGAGATGGCCCAGGCGGCGTGGGAGTGCGCCGACCCCGGCATCCAGTGCGACACCACGATCAACGACTGGCACACCTGCCCCGCATCGGGCCGTATCAACGCGTCGAACCCGTGCTCCGAGTACATGCACCTCGACAACAGCGCGTGCAATCTCGCCAGCCTGAACCTGATGAAGTTCATCGACGACGACGGGAACTTCGACATCCCGGCGTTCAAGCATGCCGTCGAGGTGGTGTTCACGGCGCAGGAGATCATCGTGGGGAACTCGAGCTACCCGACCGAGAAGATCGAGCGCAACGCGAAGGCCTTCCGGCAGCTCGGCCTGGGCTACGCGAACCTCGGCGCGCTGCTCATGGCCAGGGGGCTTCCGTACGACTCGGAGGGTGGCCGGGCGTGGGCCGGCGCGATCACGGCGCTCATGACGGGACATGCCTACCGGGCCAGCGCGAAGATCGCCGAGCACACGGGCCCGTTCGCCGGGTACGCCCCCAACAGCGACGCCATGCTTCGGGTCATGCGCAAGCATCGCGCGGCCGCCGACGAGATCGATCCGGAGCTCGTTCCGGAAGGGCTGCTCCAGGCGGCCAAGACCGCATGGGACGAGGCCATCGCCCTGGGCCAGGAGCACGGCTACCGCAACGCCCAGGCCACGGTGCTGGCCCCCACGGGCACCATCTCGTTCCTGATGGACTGCGACACCACCGGGATCGAGCCCGACCTGGCCCTGGTCAAGACGAAGAAGCTGGTGGGAGGCGGGACCATGCGCATCGTGAACCAGACCGTGCCGCGAGCCCTTCGCAGGCTCGGGTACACCTCGGAGCAGGCCGACGACATCGTGGCCTACATCTCCGAGCACAACTCCGTGACCGGGGCTCCGCACATGAAGGACGAGCATCAGCCGGTGTTCCACACCTCGATGGGCGCCCAGGCCATCCAGTACATGGGGCACGTCCGGATGA
>DASWCX010000383.1:0-11360 GCA_036395815.1 Actinomycetota bacterium
AGCGTGCAGGATTTCAGGTCCGTGATGGGCAGCGGCGATAGGAAGCAGGCCCCGATCTCGGTCCCGCCGGAGATGTTGATGATCGGGCACCGGCCCCCGCCCACCTTGTCGAGGAACCACTGGTACGGCTCCTGGTTCCACGGCTCGCCGGTGGAGCCGAGGATGCGGAGCGACGAGAGGTCGTGCCGCTCGACGTGCTCGTCGCCGGGAGGGATGAGGGCGCGGATCAGCGTGGGGGAGATGCCCAGGGTGGTGATCCGGTGGCGCTCGACCATGTCCCAGATCCGATCGGGGCCCGGGTGGTTCGGAGCGCCGTCGAACAGGAACACCGTGGCCCCCAGCGCGCCCGCGCCGACGATCTCCCACGGGCCCATGATCCAGCCGAGGTCGGTGACCCAGAACAGGGTCTCGTCACGGTGCAGGTCCGCCTGGTACGCGACCTCCTCGGCGATCTTCACGAGGAAGCCGCCGTGCACGTGGACCGAGCCCTTCGGACGGCCGGTGGTGCCCGACGTGTAGGCGATGAACAGGGGATGCTCGGGGTCCAGCCGTTCGGTCTCGAAGTCCTCCGGCTGCCCCTCGACGAGCTCGTCCCAGGACAGGTCCCGGCGATCGTCCCAGGGAAGGCCGGTTCGGCCGAGCCTGGCCCACACGAGCGTGTGCTGGACCGAGGGAGACTCGGCGACGGCCTCGTCCGCGGTCTCCTTCATGGGGATCACCGCCTGCCGCCGGGTGAACCCGTCGGCCGTGATCAACACCTTGGCCTCGGCGTCGCGCAATCGCGTGGCCACGGCGTGCGCGCCGAACCCGGAGAAGATGGGCAGGTAGATCGCGCCGATCTTCGCGCACGCGAGGGTGGCGGCCACGATCTCGGGGGCCATGGGCATGAAGATGCCCACCGTGTCTCCCTGTTCGACGCCGATGGATCGAAGCCCGTTGGCCAGCCGGTTCGACATCCTCTGAAGCTCGGCGTAGGTGACCGCGCGGACCCGGGCCTCCTCGTCCTCCCATAACACGGCGACACGATCCGGCGAACGCTGGGCCCACCGGTCCACGCAATTGTGGGCGAGGTTGAGGCTCCCGCCGGTGAACCACTTCGCCCAGGCGGGTCCGGCGGAGGCGTCCAGGACCCGCTCGTAGGGCTGGTAGAACTCGATGCCGAGGTCGTCCACCACGGCATCCCAGAACCACTCGATGTCGTCCTGCGACCGCTTCACCAGCTCCTCGTACGAGCCGATCCCGTGGGCGCGCATGAACCGGGTGACGTTGGCGCGCTCCACGTAATCTTCAGAGGGACTCCACACGATCCGACTCATGGGGACCGATCCACCTCCCGACAGGCCTGTACGCTCTGCTTAAGACTAATGGCCGGAGGACGCCACCCGCGCAACGGGGCCACCCGCGAACGAGCCCCGGACGGTCCTCGCCGATGACCCGGAAGGTGTTCCTGGTCACGGCGGGGATCCTTTCGTTCCTGCTCGCTGGGGGGTCGGCCTTCTCCATCGCCACCATCAAGTACGCCGAGCACCGGCTGACCAGAGTTCAGACCGGAGAGAACTGCACGGGCGACTGCATCCCGCATGTCTTGCACACCCCCGGCGAGTGCAGCAAGACCCCATGCAACTTCCTGATCCTCGGCAGCGACAGCCGGTCCGGCCTGACCAGGGCCCAGCAGAGCCAGTTCGGCAACACGAAGATCGTGCCCGGCCAGCGCGCCGACACCATCATCCTGGTGAACGTCGATCCGATCCGGAACCGGACGGTCGTGCTGTCCATCCCTCGGGATCTGCGGGTGGACATCCCCGGCTACGGGTTCGACAAGATCAACTCCGCCTTCGAGCACAAGCACGGAGCCGACCTGTTGGTCCAGACGGTGGAGAAGCTGACGGGCATGCAGATCAACCATTTCGTGGAGGTCAACTTCACGGGGTTCGAACGGCTGGTCAGCGCCCTGGGCGGGGTCCACATCTGCATCGACAAGCCCATGGAGGACAAGCTCGCCGGCCTGCACCTGCCGCACGCGGGCTGCTACGACCTGAAGGGAGCCCAGGCCCTCGCGTTCGTTCGGGCTCGGCACGTGGAAGGGGACACCATCCCCGACTTCTCCCGGATCTCTCGCCAGCAGCAGTTCATGCGGGTCGTGATCCAGAAGTTGCTGTCCTTCGGCGTGGTGCTGCACTTCAGGTCGCTGATCGACGCGGTGCAGAACAATCTCGTGGTCGACGACAAGCTCAACCTGTACTCGCTCCAGGACCTCACCCGCAAGCTTTCGGCTCTGGGGCAGCGAGGCGTGTTCTTCCGGGTGGTCCCGTCCGTGCCCGCCCAGGTCGGCGGGGTCGACTACGTGGAGCTCCTCCCGGAGGCGAAGGCGCTGTTCGCTAGGATCAAGGCCGGGAAGCAGCTCGGGACCCTGGGGCGCGAGGCCGCACAGACGAACGTCTCGCCCGCGTCGATCTCGGTTCGGGTGTACGACGCCGGCTCCGGAGGACAGGCCCAAAAGGTCGTGACCTTCCTCGAGGATGCGGGGTTCGTGGTGCTGCCCCTGGAGCCCGCTCCGGCGGGGCTGTCGAAGAGCGAGATCGTGTACCGGAAGGGGTTCACCGACGAGGAGCGGGTCGTGGCCTCCTACCTGTCCTCGCTCAACTCGCTGTACAACTATCGCGACGCGAAGGACTCCGGGGCCAACGTGGCGGTGGTGATCGGCTCGGATTTCAAGGGCCTCGAGTTCTAAACTCGCCGTCCATGCCTGTCGAGATCGACGTCGACCACGTGGCCCGGCTGGCCCGGCTGGAGCTCACGCCCGAGGAGAGGGAGCGATACCGGGAGCAGCTGGCGCTGATCCTGGAGCACGCCGCGCGGGTCCAGGAGGTGGCGGCGGAGGACGTCCCACCCACCCTGCACCCGGTCCCGCGGTCGAACGTGCTCCGGCCCGACGAGCACCGGCCCGGCCTGTCTCGAGAGGAGGCTTTGGCCGGCGCCCCGGAGGTCGAGGACGACCGGTTCAAGGTCCCCCGGATCGTGGAGATGGAGTAAGGCGTGGCCGAGCTCTGCGATCTGACCGCCCACGAGCTGGCCGTCAGGCTTCGGTCCGGCGAGGCCTCCGCCGCCGACGTCGTGGACTCGGCGATGCGGCGGGTGGCCGCAGTGGACGAGGGGCTGCACGCGTTCCTGGTAGTGACCGAGGACCTGGCTCGCCGGCAGGCCGGCCGGGTCGACGAGCTGCGGGCCCGCGGCGAGACCCTACCCTCCACGGCCGGCATCCCCCTCGCGTTGAAGGACGTCCTGTGCACCAGGGGCATCCGGACCACGGCGGGTTCGAAGATCCTGGAGCCGTACGTGCCGCCGTACGACTGCACGCCGTGGGAGCGGCTGGACCGGGGCGGCGCGGTCCTGGTGGGCAAGACGAACTGCGACGAGTTCGCCATGGGCTCCTCGAACGAGAACTCCGCGTACGGGCCGGTCCGGAACCCGTGGGATCCGGAGCGCGTGCCCGGCGGGTCGAGCGGCGGGTCGGCGGCGGCTGTGGCGGCCGGCGAGGCCGTGTGGGCCCTGGGCACCGACACCGGCGGGTCGGTCCGGCAACCGGCGTCGCTGTGCGGGGTGGTGGGGCTGAAGCCGACGTATGGCCGGATCTCGAGGTTCGGCCTGATCGCGTTCGCCTCCTCTCTCGACCACGTCGGCACGCTGACCCGAGACGTTCGCGACGCCGCCACGCTGCTGTCGGCCATCGCCGGGAACGACCCTCTGGACGCCACGAGCCTGCCCGGCCTCGCCGCCGACTACGCCGAGGGGCTGGACGCCGGCGTGGCCGGCCTGCGGATCGGCGTGGTGGAGGACTGGCTGTCGATGGAGGGCGTGCAACCCGGCGTCCGGGACTCGTTCCATGCGGCGGTCGACATGCTGACCGGCATGGGAGCGTCGGTGGACCGGGCCGAGCTTCCCCACGCCGACTACGCGCTCTCGGCGTACTACCTGATCGCTCCGGCCGAGTGCAGCTCGAACCTGGCCCGGTTCGATGGCGTCCGGTACGGCTTCCGGGTCCCGGGGGCGAGCGACGTGGTGGAGATGAACATGCGGAGCCGGGGCCAGGGGTTCGGCGACGAGGTCAAGCGCCGGATCATGCTCGGCACCTACTCGCTGTCGGCCGGGTATTACGACGCCTACTACGGGCAGGCCCAGAAGGTCCGAACGCTCGTGATCCGGGACTACGAGAAGGCGTTCGAACGGTTCGACCTGCTGGTCTCCCCGACGTCGCCCACCACGGCGTTCAAGCTGGGGGAGAAGACGGAGAACCCCCTGGCCATGTACCTGTCCGACGTGTTCACCATCCCGTCCGACCTGTCGGGGACCCCGGCGATCAGCATCCCCTGCGGGCCGGCCGACGACGGTCTCCCGGTCGGCTTCCAGTTCATGGGGCGGCTGGAGGACGAACGCACCGTGCTCCGGGCGGCGTTCGCCCTGGAGCAGCAGCTTGGCTTCACGGCCCGGCCGCCCCTGGTCTCGGCAGCGGCGGGGTAAGCCATGGCCGACGAGTTCGAAACCGTCATCGGGCTGGAGTGCCACGTCGAGCTGGCCACGGCCACCAAGATGTTCTGCGGCTGCGCCAACGAGTTCGGCGCCCCGCCCAACACGAACGTCTGCCCGATCTGCCTGGGCCACCCCGGAACGCTCCCGGTGCCGAACGGCCGGGCCATCGAGTACACCATCGCCATCGGGCTCGCCCTCGGCTGCGACATCGCCCCGCGTTCGCTGTTCCACCGGAAGAACTACTTCTATCCGGACATGCCGAAGAACTTCCAGATCTCCCAATACGACCAGCCGCTATGCGTGAACGGGCACCTCGAGATCCAGGTGGACGGGCAGGCCAGGCGCGTCGGCATCACCCGGGTCCACCTGGAGGAGGACACCGGGAAGACCACCCACGCCGGCGCCACCGGGCGGATCGCCGAGGCCGACTACGCGCTCGAGGACTACAACCGGGCCGGCGTGCCGCTGGTCGAGGTGGTGTCGGAGCCTGACATGCGCAGCGCAGAGGAAGCCAGGGCCTACCTGACGGAGCTTAGGGCCACGCTGGAGGCGCTGGGCGTGTCCGACGTTCGGATGGAGGAGGGCTCCCTCCGGTGCGACGCCAACGTGAGCGTGAGGCCCGCCGGGTCGGCCGACCTCGGCACGAAGGTCGAGATCAAGAACCTGAACTCGATCCGCTCGCTTTACCGCGCGGTCCGGTTCGAGGAGGAACGGCAGCGGACGGCCCTGGCGAACGGCGAGCGGCTGGTCCAGGAGACCCGCCACTGGGACGAGAACCGTGGGATCACCAGCCCCCTCCGGAGCAAGGAGTTCGCCTTCGACTACCGGTACTTCCCGGAGCCCGACCTGTCGCCCCTGGAGCCCGATCGCGAATGGATCGAGCAGCTCCGGGCGGGGCTGCCCGAGCTGCCGGCAGCCCGCCGTCGCCGGCTGGTCGATGAGCACGGGCTCGAGCCGCGCCAGGCCGCCCAGGTCGGCGCGTCCCGCGAGTGGGCCGACTTCTTCGAGCAGACGGTCGCCCTGGGCGCGGATCCGAAGGCCGCAGCGAACTGGATCGTCGGAGACCTGGCGGGGCTCCTGAACGAGCACCATGTGGCCCTGGCGGATTCGAAGGTGGGGCCGCAGCACCTGGCGGACGTGGTTCGTCTGTTCGCCTCGGGGCAGATCTCCTCTGCCGGGGCGAAAAGCGCGCTGGCGGTTGCGTTCGAGTCCGGAGAACCGATCGAGACCATCGTGGAGGAGCGGGGGCTCCGGCAGGTCTCGGACACATCGGCCCTGGACGCCGTCATCGAGGAGGCCATCGCGGAGAACCCCGGCCCGGTCGAGCAGTTCCGCAAGGGGAAGGAGGGAGCCATCAACGCCCTGGTCGGCCACGTGATGAAGAAGACCCGGGGCTCGGCCAATCCGCAGGTGGCGGCGGACCTCCTCCGCGAACGGCTGAGCGGCTGAACGGCTGAGCGGCCGAGCGGCCGAGCGCCTGAGGGCGAAACGATCCGCCTCCGTGGGAGACTGGATACACATGCATCCCACCGTCAGCCACGCAGGTTGAGAGCTGAACCTCCAGCAGAGGATCGTCGCAACGAGACGTGACTCTGCGGCCCGGGCGGTCGTCCGGGCACGGAAGGCCCAGACGAACGGTCACCCCAACGGGAAGTTCCTCGGACTCTTCCCCAGGCGCCAGCGCGAGCGGATCGTCGACGCCCACGAGTTCCGCCCGGTCGAAGAGGACGTCTGGAAGGCCATCAGGTTCTGAGTCCCATCGCGACAACCTCCTCGCCAGCCATTGAAATAGGGGTCCACCACGTGGCGTAATCCGTTCGGGGGGGCGGCGCGAATCTCCGTCGAGCCGAGGAGGACGGATTGAGGGACGACGAGTTCGACCTGGACAGGTACCTGCGGGCCTCGAAGAAGGTTGACCTGTCGGACCTCCCGTGGGACCGGATCAAGGACCACCTGCTCCCCGAGGGCGAGGCCCGGGTCCTCGCGTACATGATGGACATCGAGACCCACACGGTCATCTACCTGCGAGACCTGCTGGCCACCCGGGCGGCGTTCGAGCCGGACGTGACCGCGTTCCTGTCGTGCTGGGTGTACGAGGAGCTGTGGCACGGGGAGGCCTTCAGCCGGTTCCTCGGCGAGGCGGGGTACGAACTGGGGCCGGACGGCGAACGGGTGTGGAGCGACTCGCCATATCCGTCCCGGCTGGCCCGCAACACGTGGATCCGGCGCAAGCTGGGGAGCAAGGGATACGCCTCGCACGTGGCGACCATGCTCGGCGCGGCGGCGTTCCGCGACTTCGTCGCCCTCCACATGACGTGGGGCGCCGTGAACGAGCTGGGGACCCTGACCGGCTACCGGCTCATCATCGAGAAGACGAAGCACCCCGTGCTGGCCGAGCTGCTCCAGCGGATCACCAAGGACGAACGGCGGCACTTCGCCTTCTACCGGGCCCAGGCCCGGATGCGGCTGGCCCGGAGCCAGAGCGCCCGGAGGATGACCCGATGGGCCATGGAGCACGTGTGGGCCCCGGTGGGGACGGGGGTCCGGCCCCAGCACGAGACGGACTTCGCCATCGTGCAGGTGTTCGGCGACGAGGCCGGTCACCGGGCGGCCGAGGACATGGATCGGATCATCGGGGAGCTGCCCGGCTTCGCCGGGACCCGGCTGGCCACCAGGTCGCTCCGCGAGGCCGAACGGCGCCTCGGCGCCGCGTCGCGCTCGGCCCGCGCTGCCACGCCGCTGGCGGCCTTCCGGTCCTGAACGCCCGAAGAATCCGCCCCGGCCGGTCCCGGCCCGGATGGTAGGCTGGCGCCGATGACCCCCGGCCGGAGGGGGGCGACGCCGCGAGGGGGAAGGAGCCGTGGACAAGCCCGAGATCCTGATGAGCCCGGGGCCGACGCCCGTCCCGCCCCAGGTCCTGCTGGCGCAGGGGAGCCCGCTCGTCTACCACCGAGGTCCCGGATACGGCGCGCTCCTCCGCGAGGTCACGGAGGGGCTCCAGCGGATCATGAAAACGGGATCGGACGTGCTCGTGTTCACCTCCTCGGGCACGGGAGGCCTCGAGTCCGCCGTGGCGAACCTGTTCTCCCCGGGGGACCGGGTGGTGGTGCCGGTGGCGGGCTATTTCGGCGAGCGCTTCGCCAAGATCGCCCGAGCCTTCGGGCTGGACGTTCGGGAGATCTCCTATCAGTGGGGACGGGCGGTTCGGCCCGACGACGTCAGGGCCGCATTGGAGGAGGCGCCGGCCAAGGCCGTGCTGACGCAGCACAGCGAGACCTCGACCGGCGTCATCCACGACGTCGAGGCGATCGGCCGGGTGACGAGAGAGGCGGGCGTGCTCCTGGTGGTGGACGGCATCTCCAGCCTCGGCGCGGTGCCGTACGAGGGCGACGCCTGGGGCGTGGACGTGTGCGTGGGCGGGTCCCAGAAGGCCTTCTCGGCCACGCCGGGCCTGGCCTTCGCCTCGGTGTCCACCCGCGCGTGGGAGGCCACGGAGACGGCGAAGAATCCGCGGTTCTACTTCGACTGGCGCCTGTACCGGGACTCCTACCGGCTCGAGGACCCGGAGAACCCGTTCACGCCGGCCATCTCCCTGATGCTCGGGATGCGAGAGGCCCTGCGGATGTATTTCGACGAGGGGCCCGAGCGTGTCCTGGAGCGCCACCGGGTCCTGTCCACCGGGATCAAGGAGGGCGTCCGGGCGCTCGGACTCGACCTGTTCGGTGAGAACCTCGACCGGGCCTGGGCGGTCACCGCGATCCAGGCGCCGGAGGGCATCGACGGCAGCCAGCTGGTGGCGAAGGTCCGTCGCGACCACCGGATCATCCTGGCCCCGGGACAGGGCCCGCTGAAGGGGAAGGTGTTCCGGATCGGGCATCTCGGCTACTACGATCGGTTCGACATCATCCGGTGCCTGGCCGCCCTCGAGCTGACGCTCGGGGACATGGGGTACCCGGTGAAGCGGGGGGCGGCCGTGGCCGCGGCGGAGGACGTGTTCGCCTCCGCGCCCGAGGCCGCCTCCCTGCCCGCCAAGGGCTAGCGCCGGAGCCCCCCGTGCCGCGGGTGCTGATCACCGAGGAGCTCTCGGAGCGCGGGGTCGAACTGCTCCGGGCTGAGTTCGACGTCGACGTCAGGCCGGAGCTGGCCACGGACGGGCTGGCCGACGCCATCGAGCCGTACGACGCGCTCGTCGTCCGGTCACAGACGAAGGTGACCGCGGAGGTCCTGGAGCGGGCCCCGACGCTGAAGGTGATCGGGCGAGCAGGCATCGGGCTGGACAACGTGGACGTCGAGGCGGCCACCCGCAGGGGCGTGCTGGTGGTGAACGCGCCCCGGTCGAATATCGTCTCGGCGGCCGAGCACACCATGGCCCTGCTCCTGGCCCAGGCCCGCAACGTCCCCCAGGCCCACGGCGCGCTGAAGGCCGGGCGGTGGGAGCGGTCCCGGTTCCAGGGGGTCGAGCTCCTCGAGAAGACGCTCGGGCTGATCGGCCTGGGCCGGGTTGGGACCATGGTGGCCCGCCGCGCCCTTGCCTTCGGCATGCGGGTGGTGGCGTTCGACCCGTACGTCTCCCGGGACCGGGCCCGCGAGGTCGGGGTTGAGCTGGTCCCGAACCTCGAGGCCGTGCTGGTGCAGGCCGACTTCGTCTCCATCCACTTGCCCCGCAGCAGGGAGACGGAACGGATGATCGGGGAGCGCGAGCTGGCCCTGATGAAGGAGGGAGCCCGCCTGGTGAACACCTCGCGCGGGGGCATCGTGGACGAGCGGGCGCTGGTGAACGCGATCCGGGACGGCAGGATCGCCGGCGCGGCCCTCGACGTGTTCGCCCAGGAGCCTCCGCCGGCGTCGCACCCGCTCCTGGTGTTCGACCAGGTCGTGGTGACGCCGCACCTCGGGGCCTCAACGGTCGAGGCCCAGGACAAGGCGGGGGCCTCTATCGCGGAGATGGTGCGCCTGGCCCTGCGGGGAGAGTTCGTTCCGAACGCGGTGAACGTCTCGGGCGCCGCCGAGGTGGGCGAGCAGCTCCGGCCCTTCCTGCCCCTGGCGGAGAAGCTGGGGTCGGTGCTCACCGGGCTGGCCGAGGGGCCGATGCGGACGCTGGAAGCGGAGTACCTCGGCCGGATCGCCGAAGTCGACACCCGGGCCCTCACGCTTGCCGCCCTGAAGGGCGTCCTTTCACGGGTGGTCCACGAGCCCGTGTCGCTGGTGAACGCCTCGTTGATCGCGCGGGAACGGGGGCTGGCCGTCTCGGAGCGGACCTCGACCGCTTCCCGCGACTACGTGAACCTGGTGACGCTCCGCTCCGACACCGAGGCCGGGGAGGTCGCGGTGTCCGGAACGGTGGTGGGCAAGCGAGACGGCGAGCGGTTGGTCCACGTCCTCGATTTCGACCTGGATATGGCCCCCGCCAGGCACATGGCGTTCTTCGTCTACGAGGACCGGCCAGGGGTGATCGGCAAGGTCGGGACCATCCTCGGCCAGGCCGGAGTGAACATCGCCAGCATGGAGGTGGGGAGGAAGCAGGCCGGCGGCCTTGCCCTGATGGGCCTCACCGTGGACAGCCCCATCCTCCCCGAGCAGCTCCGGGAGATCGAACGGGCCATCGGCGCAAAGAGCGTCAAGGCCCTGGAGCTGCCCGCGTGACGAGACCATCTGCCGTCGGCCCGGTCCGTGACCTTGCCGGCGAGGATACGAGGATCTATCCTTCGCGCGCGCTTCCTCGAAGGGGGGACCCGATGGGTCGAATGTCGGTCGCTTGGCGTCCGCTGGCTCTGGTCTCGGCTGTGGTCGTCACCGTTTCGGTCTCTGGCCCGGTGAGGGCCGCGCCGTCGGGGAGCTGGACCATCGTCCCCGCGGCGACGGTGGCGGGCTCGGTCTTCCTCCACAAAGTGGCGGCCACGTCGAGCACCGATGCCTGGGCAGTTGGGTATAGCTCCCCGTGCTGCAACCATGTTCGGGGCCTGGTGGAGCACTGGGACGGCGCGGCGTGGAGCCGGGCGGCGACCCCCACTGTTGCCGGCGACACGGTCCTGGACGGCGTGAGCGCGACCTCGGCGACCGACGCGTGGGCGGTCGGGGGGATCATCACCACTGGTCGGACCCTGATCGAGCACTGGGACGGCGCGGCGTGGAGCCGGGTGGCCAGCCCGAACCCGGGCACCGATAACGGGCTGGGCGCGGTCACCGCGATCTCGAGCACCGACGCCTGGGCCGTCGGATCGTTCGTCAGCGCCGACCTGGTCTCCAACACGCTGGTGGAGCACTGGGATGGAACGTCATGGAGCGTGGTTCCGAGCCCGAACATCCCCAACACGAACCCCTCGCTGGCGGCGGTCAGCGCGCTCGGAGGCTCCGATGTGTGGGCCGTAGGCTCCGTCAGCAAGGGCGGGACCATCGAGCGGACTCTGGTGATGCACTGGGACGGATCGACCTGGAGCATCGTCCCCAGCCCGGGCTGCGGGGGCACCCATGACTACCTGTATGGCGTGGCCGCGGTGGCGACGGACGAAGTATGGGCGGCCGGGTTCTGCGCCGTGGGGACGGTCGAAAGCGCGCTGATCGAGCGGTGGGAGGGAAGCTCGTGGACGAGGGTCCCGAGCGCGCCCGGCGAACCCTCTCCCATCCGTCTCCAGGGCGTCGCCGCGGCGGGTGGCAGCGCGTGGGTGGTTGGAGACGGCCAGCCCGGAGGAGTGCCGCCGCAGCGGACGCTGACGGAGCAGTGGGACGGCTCATCCTGGTCGATCGTGACGAGCCCGAACGTGGGGACCTGGGACAACTTCCTCTGGGGAGTCGCGGTGATCGATTCGGGCGAGGCATGGGCCGTGGGCTACATA
>DASWCX010000384.1:0-2942 GCA_036395815.1 Actinomycetota bacterium
CGTGCGCCAGCCCTCCGGCGGTCTTCCCCGAGGGCTCCATCACCCCCGGGGTGGCTGGCACGGGGCTCACCGCCGTCCAGGGGACCGCCCCCGTCGGCTTCGACATCCAGGTCATCGGGATCTTGCCGAACGCCCTCCTGCCCAGCTTCGACCTCGTGATCTTCAAGATCACCGGCCCGCCGGCGTTCCTGGACCAGGCCCACGGGGTGGCCTCGGGGATGTCTGGCTCCCCCATCTACATCGGCGGGCAGCTGGCCGGGGCCGTCTCCTACACCTTCGGCCTCGCCGCCGACCCAATGATCGGACTGTTCACACCCGCCCAACAGATGGTCGATCTGACGGCCTTGCCGACCGGCGCGGCGGCCACCTCGCTACCGAGCTCGGTCGCGGTGACGCATCGGGCCCGGGTCGCCGTGGCTGAAGCAGCCAGGGTCCCGGTGAGCTCGGTTCCGACCACGGTCCAGCGGCTGGCCATACCGCTCGGCGTCTCGGGACTGTCAGCTCAGCGAGCGCAGCGGCTGCAGTCGATCATCGACCAGCACGGCCTCCCCTTCCACGTCTACCCGGCCGGCGGAGCGGCCTCCACGTCGGCGGCGACGATCAATCCGACCCCCCTCGAGCCTGGCGAGCCACTGGCCGCGGAGCTGTCGACCGGCGACGTGACGTTCGCCGGCATCGGGACGGCCACCTTCGCCTGCGGCGACCTGAACGTCGGCTGGGGCCACTCCTTCTTTCTCCAGGGCCCGAGCTCGCTCGCCATGGGGGGCGCGAGCGTCATCACCATCGTGAACGACGTGAGTGGGCTGTTCGGGCCGTTCAAGATCCTGGTCCCCACCGACCTGCGAGGGACGGTGGTCCAGGATCGCCTGGCCGGGCTGATGGGCCAGACGGGGGCTGTGCCGGCATCGATACCCGTCACCACCACGTTCACGAACACGGACAGCGGGAGGACGCGGACCGGACAGACGGACATCTTCTACCAGAAGGCCTTCTGGGGTCCGCTGATCGCCTACGAGCACGTGTTCCAGAACCTGCTGCTCGTGTTCGACCACCTCGGGAAGGGCACACTCAGCCTGTCCTACACGATCCAGGGGTTGCGCGAGGACGGCGTGACGCCGTTCACCGTCCACAACACCAACATGCTCGCGTCCGAGCACGCCTTCAAGGCCGCCTACCGCCTCCAGAACGCGCTGTTCGAGCTGGCGTTCAACCGGACGGAAGAGATCACGTTCACGAGCGTCGAGGCGAGCGGAGAGATCACGGATCAGAAGCTCATCGCCGACATCGTGCGGGTCAGAACGGCGAGCTCGCTCCAGCGGACCCTCCGGGACCGGCCGATCCTGAAGGCGAAGCGCGGGACCGTGATCACCCTCGAGGTCATGCTGCGGCCTCTTGGAGGCGGACAGGCTCAAACGGCGACGTTTCGGATGCGGGTCCCCCACCGGGCCACCGGGTTCGAGCGGGTCTCCTTCCGCGGCGGACAGGTCCGTCAACGAATCAATACGGGCCAGCTGGGGTTCGAGCGGCTTCTGGGGATCCTGAACGGCGGCGAGCATCCCAACGACCTGATCGCCACCGGCCTGGGCCGCCAGCTCATCCAGAAGCAGGACATGATGGTGGAGGGCCAGGCATCGGTGACCGTGAGGGTGGTGGGGTAGGACCCGACCGGAGTGAGGAGGGGGCGAGGCTTCGAACCAAGCCCCGGCCTCTCCGTCCTCCCTACCGGGGATCCCAGGGACGGATCGTCGCCACGTGCTCCCCCTGCTCCTTCCAGTCCGGAACATCCGCGTACAGCTCGAGCTCGATCCCGTCGGGATCGCGGACATACAGACTGTGTGAGACACCGTGATCGCTCGCCCCGACGATGTCCACTCCGGCGCCGGCCAGCCTTCGGAAGGCGGCGCGGACGTGGTCGTCGGAGGGATACCGGATGGCCACGTGGTAGAGACCGACCGCACCCTGCGGCGGGCTGGGTGCGCCGTCTCCCACCGCCTGGAGCGCCAAGTCGTGATGGTTCTCTCCGGTCGCGGTGAAGAACGCCATGGCCCCGCCGAGCTCGGCGACCTTGGTGAACCCCAGCAGTTCGTAGAACGGGGTCGACCGGGCCAAGTTCCGCACTCGCAGCACCACATGACCGACCTCCAACGGCGTGATCTCCTCCATGATCCCTCCTGCTAGCCTCGCGCCGTGCGGCGCTTCACGCTGATCACGATCATCTGTCTGGTCGTCCTGCTCGCCGGGGCGGCCGTGGCGCAGCTCATCATCGCCGGCGCGGACCGGGAGCCGTACCCGGGCCCGAAGCCCGGGACCCCGTACCCGTTCCCCTCCTCGCCGACGCCGGTGCCACCGACTCCATCCCCAACGCCGTAGTCGCTGGGCGTCATCCCGCCGGCCGTGAAAGGGTTACCGCGTCACCTCGATGGAGGCCGAGGACGTCGGCCGCGCTGCTCCCGTTCACGACGAGCGCCACGAACCCCTGGGAGTCGACGATCGCTGCTGGAGAGCCCTCCGCCACGTCGGCGAAGGTCGAGACCCTGATCACGACCCGGCCGCACACCTCCACGGAGCCCTCCACGCCCGCCGCCTCCAGGTCCCTGGGGCGGGCGTTCAGCTGCACGTTCCCGTATCCGTCCACGCCGGTGACCCGGGCCCCCACCACTCCCTGAAGGATCATCGGGGCGGGCATCTCGACCGTGTGCAGGGTCCGGGGGTCGAGGGGCGGACCGAGGTCCTGGAACGGCATCCCGATCGACAGGTGGGCGGCGGCCGGCGCGAACACGTCTCGCCCGTGGAACGTGGCCGACACCGGCCCGAGCAGCACCCCTTCCGAGGTGATCTCCGCCGCCTGGCCGGCGCCGCCGAGTGTCGCCCAGGCCATCGACAGCACGCCGTTATCGGGCCCGACCAACAGCGCGCCGGACCTACAGGCAACTGCGACCGGG
>DASWCX010000385.1:0-7517 GCA_036395815.1 Actinomycetota bacterium
GTCCCCCAGCTCGGACCGGACCGCCGCGATCTCGCCACCCAGCTCGGACCGGACCGCCGCGATCTCGCCACCCAGCTCGGACCTGAAGGACTCGAGGCGATCGTCCAGTCGGAGGATCTGCTTCTCGACCCCTTCGAACCGCCCGTGAAGGAACCATGTGATGACGACGGTTGCCGCCACCACCGTCAGCGCGTTGATGACCACGCCTCCGAGATCCACTGCATCCTTCCTCTCCGGGGGAGGAGCCATCCGGAGACGCGAGCGTAGCACCGACCACCGACGACGCTCCGCCGCCAAGGATCAACGTTCCTCTCCCGAAAATGCGGAATGCCGGGTGGATACGTGGTGAGAACGTTAGTTTGCTAGGCTCGCCCGCCATGAGCGCCGAGCCCTCCGCGCCCGCATGGGAACGCCGGTTCCGGGCGCCCGATCTCACCTTTCCGGATTGGGCGCCGGGCTCGCCCGACCGGTTCGTGTTCGCCACGACGGAGACCGGGATCTGGCAGCTCCACGCGTGGGACCGCTCCTCCGGCGACAGGCGACGGATCACCGATCACCCGGTGGGGGCTCAGACGGGGATGCCCACGCTCGACGGGACCGGCGTCGTGTGGTTCCAGGACGAGACCGGGGACGAATCCGGCCGATGGTTCCGGCAGCCCTTCGGCGGCGGGCCCGTTCAGCCCCTGTTCGACCCGTTCCCCATCGCGTGGAACGAGGGCTTGGCTCAGGCGCCCGGCCTGACCGCGGTCGCCGTTAGCGACCGGGGCGGGTTCGTGGTGTACGTCGCTCCAGCGGGCGAACCCCCCAAGGAGCTGTACCGCTCCACCGAGGCCGTGCGCCTCGGGGGCGCCGACGGAGCCGGGCTCAATCGCGCCGGACTGTCGGCCGACGGCTCGCTGCTGTGTCTCGAGCACTCCGAGCACGGCGACCTCATCCACACCGCCGTGCGGGTGATCGACGCGCGCACGGGCGAGACCATCGGCGAGCTCCACGATCCCGGACTCGCCCTCCTGGCGGCCTGCTGGTCGCCGGTCCCCGGCGATGCTCGACTCGCCGTGCTCGACGAGCGGTACGACGACGAACGCCCCGCCATCTGGGACCTTCACACCGGCGAGCGCGTCCCCGTCAGCCTCGAAGGCTTCGAGGGCCCTGTCACCGTGCACGACTGGTGGCCCGACGCCTCCGCGGTGCTGCTGGCCAACCTCCACGAGGGGCGCGACCACCTCTACCGCTTCGACCTTCCCACCGGCCGGCTGACCCCGATCCCGACTCCCGACGGAACCGTCTCGCAGGCCCGCGTACGGCCCGACGGCACGGTGTGGCTGCGCCACTCGAATGGGCACCGCCAGCCGAAGGTTCTCGCGGCGAACGGCGAAGAGATCGTCCGGCTGGAGGGCGAACCCGCGCCCGCCGGGCGGCCGTTCGTCTCATGGCACTTCGACAACCCGCACGGACAGCGGGTGCGCGGGTTCCACGTCACTCCCGAGGGTCCCGGGCCGTTCCCGGTGATCATGCGGGTCCACGGCGGGCCCACGTGGCTCGACTCCGACCGGTGGCAGCCCGAGGTCCAGTCCCTGGTGGACGCTGGGTTCGCCGTGGGCATGGTGAACTACCGGGGCTCGATCGGGTACGGCCGGGCCTGGCGGGACGAGATCATCGGCAACGTGGGCCGTCCCGAGCTCGAGGACGTCAACGCGGGCCTGAGCGACCTGGTGTCGAAGGGCATCGCCGACCAGCGGCGAGCGATCATCTTCGGCTGGTCGTGGGGCGGCTACGTCACGCTGCTCGAGCTCGGCAAGCACCCGGACCTGTGGCTGTGCGGAGTCGCGGGGATACCGGTCGGAGAATACGAGAGCAGCTACGAGGACTCGTCCCCGCTGCTCCAGGCCTACGACCGCGCGCTGCTGGGCGGACGGCCCCAGGACCTGCCCGAGCTCATGCGGGACCGGAACCCCATCAACTTCGCCGACCGGGTCCGGGCCCCCTTGCTGATCCTGGCCGGGGAGAACGACAGCCGCTGCCCGATCCGCCAGGTCCTCACCTATGTCGAACGACTCCGGTCGAGGAACCACCCGGTCGAGCTGTACACCTACCGTACCGGTCATCGAACGAACGACGTCGGCGAAGCGATCCGCCAGCAGAGGGTGATCCGGGACTTCCTGTCCCGCCACGTCCCCGCCGGTTGACGGGCCGGCGGGCCTCAGGCCCCGATGGAGGTGGCGAAGCCGTCCTCCTCGCCGGCCAGGAACGGCTGGACCGCCCCCGCGGTCACCGGGAAATCGGCCGAATCCGTGTAGCCGCCGACCGCCACGCCTCCCGGCAACGGCGCCGCTCCCCACGCCTCGTCCTCCCCGTTCCCTCCCAGATACGTGGAGAACGACAGCGCGGTGCCCGTGGCGTTGACCAGGGACACGTACCCTCCGACACGCCACCTCCGTAGGACGGCTGGATCGGTGAGGCCAGGGGGAAGTTCCTCGACGCCGTGTAGCCGACCACCCACGCCGTCCCGCCCGGGCCGAGGGCCAGGTGGATCCCCTCGTCCTCGGCGCTTCCACCCAGATAGCTCGCGTACACCAGGTTGGAACCGGACGCCGTGACCTTCGCCACGAACCCGTCGTACCCTCCCCCGCCGAAGACGGGCTGGAACACGCCCGGGGTCACCGGGAAGTCCGACGACCGCGTGGTCCCTGACATGAGGGCCTCCCCCGCCGAGTCCACGGCGATGGTCCCGCCGAGCAGGACCTCTCCCTCGGTCCCGCTGCCGCCCAGGAAGCTCGAGTAGACCAGCGAGGACCCGGTCGGATCGACCTTCGCCACGAACACGTCGCTGAAGCCGCGGAGGTTCGGCTGGAACGGGTTGGCCGTGGGGAAGTCCTTCGACCACGTCTCCCCGGTCATGAACGCGTCGCCGGACCCATCGACGGCCAGTCCCAAGCCGTAGTCGAAGCCGTTCCCCCCGATGTAGGTGGAGTACTTCAGCGACGATCCCGTGGGGTCGAGCTCGGTCACGAACACGTCGTACCCGCCGTGGAACCAGGTCTGGAACGCCCCGGCCGTCACCGGAAAGCGCCTGGTCGTGGTGTCGCCGCCAACGAACGCGTCGCCGGCGGCGTCCACCGCGATGCCCTCCGCGTAGTCGTCCGAGCCTCCGGAGGTGAACCTGGAGTTCGCCCCTCCCAGGCGGGTGGAGTACATCAGCGTCGACCCGTCCGGGCTCAGCTTGGTCACGAACGCGTCCTGCCACCGCGCCCTGCGCTGGAACGCCCCGGGGGTGGTGGGAAAGTCGTCCGAGGACGTCCACCCGGTGACGTAGGCGGCGCCCGTGGCATCGACGGCGATGGCGTACGCCTCCTCGTAGTCGCGGCCGCCGAGGTACGTCGCGTACAGCAGCCTCGTCCCGGTGGGGTCGAGCTTCGCCACGAAGGCGTCCACGCCTCCGGCGTATGTGGTCTGGAACGCACCAGAGGTGGCGGGGAAGTCGGCTGAGTACGTGTCGCCGACGACGTAGACGTCGCCGGCCGAGTCGGTGGTGGTGGCCAGTTCCTCTTCGTACGAGGTCCCACCGAGGTAGGTCGAGAAGCGGGCGGCAGCCCCACCGGGCGAGGCCGAGCCGGGGGGTGTTCGGCAGCGGTCGCGGGACCGGAAGAGCCGGCTGAAACCGACGCGGACAGGGCGATCACTGCCAGGATCCGCCACACGGAGAGGCTCACCTCCTCGACGTCCTTGGGCGCGGTGGGTCTACGGACGGCAGGGACCCCGGGACTGTGGCCCCACCGAGGATTTGCCGAACGGCACAGAGGGCGCGATCGCGCCCGGGCTACGCGGCGTGCCGGGGAGCGGCCAACCGAGCGTCCGGTGCGGCCGCCGCCCGGCGGTCCAGCCTTCGAAGCCCCCACCCCAGCGCTATCAGCCACGCCGCCCCCAGGGCTCCCAGGAGCCCGTAGGCCACCCGCTGGAGCAGCCGGGAGCCGCCCACGGCCTCTCGCTGGAGGATGTGCTTGTCCGGCTCGAACGGTCGAACGAACCTCGGCGGGGCCGGGACCCCCGGAGCCGGGATCTCCGGGTCGGCCGCCAAATAGATGGGGACGGCCTCGAGGCTGGATCCAACCTGCAACCGGAGCAGCGACTTCCACCGGCCGGACACCGGAAACGGGTCGGTCGTCCGATAGCTCCCCGGGCCGGCCGGCGACAGCGGCGAGACCACGAGTCCCCCCCGGCCGCCTCGGGCGCCCTGCCACGCGGTCACGTCGAACCAGTTCGCCCCCTTCGCCGCACCCGGCGGCTCCAGGCGAACCGAGGCCGTGGCCCAACCGTTCCCGGCCGGTCGCAGGCTCACCGCGGCCCGCCAATCCGTGTGCGCGGTCATCGGCAGCGGGAACCAAAGCACGGACAGGGCCACCAGCCATGCGGCCGCCGGAAGGACCACCGGGACTCGCTGCCGGGGCACGTCCGGCGGCATCAGCGCCCGGCCGATGGTCGCGCCGATGACGCCGCCGGCCACCGCCGCCGCGAGGCCGAGCAACCCGGCCCCGGGCCACAGCGACGCGTGCCACGGAAGCGGCATCCACACGTGGCTCCACGCCCATTCCGACGCCAGCCCCACCGTGCCGATCAGCACGCCCGCCCACAGGCCGAACGCGACCTGCCGGTCGGTGCCGAACCGCACGGCCGCCAGCTCGACCAGTCCGGCCTCCACCAGGTAGAGCGGGAAGTGAGGCGAGCTTCGCCCCAGCCCGCCGGCGATCAGCACCGCCAGCGCCGCCCGGGCTGCCAGGAAGAACAGGACCGCCTTCAGCGCCCCGCCCCGGCCCGCCCGGACCCGCACGGCCACCAGGCCGATCGATGCCGCCAGCATGATCAGGACGGGGTGGAAGAGCTGGCGGAACTGGGGCACGCCGAAGTCGAACTCGGCCTGCAGCGTCGACAGCCCGAGCATGAAGGCCCCGCCCGCCAGCACGTCCGCACGCTCGACGAGCCATGGGCTGACCCGCCCCCGGCCCCCGCGCGGCCCGGCATGCCGGCGCCCCTCCTCCACCAGGACCCACGAGGCCAGTGTGGCGAGCGACGCCCCGCCGATCATCTGGATGTGGGTCGGGCCCCACAGCGTCACGTCCTGGCCGAACAACGAGTGCCACACGTCGTCCAGAGGGAACCCGGCCAGGGCGACGCCGCCGCACAGAAGGAGCAGCAGGCCGCCCACCGGCGCGTGCCACCCCTCGCGGAGCCGGACCGAGGTGGCGGTCCGATCCTCTGCCCCCATCACGACCGCGATGACCCCCGCAAGAGCCATCCCCGCCAGGCCGACGATGATGAACCAGTGGGCCGGCGTCCCGAAGGGGCCGTTGTCGCGTCCGCGGTCGATGTGCAGGGAGACGTCCCAGTACAAGCCGAACATCGCCACGAGCAGGCTCACCCCGGTGACCGCAACGGGGAGCGACGCCCAGCCCGGCAGCCCCGAGGCCCGTTCGGCTCTCGCTCCGAGCGCCCGCATCGGCCCCAGCCCACCTCGCCGATACCGGCGAGCGAGGACGGCAACCATCGCCACCAGCAGCGCCGCAACGGCGGTGGCGACGACGACCTGATTCGTTGGGGCGCCCCGGGTGGAGCCCCCCTCGTGCGCCAGGGCCGGGGTTGCCAGCACGAGCAGCAGCAAGTCCATCACCAGGACTCCCACCATGCCAGCGGCGAACCAGCGCGGGCCAGACCGGGTCATCCCTGTCGCTTACCCACTTTGGGCCGTCCAGCCAACATGCGAAGGGGCGGGTCCGGGAACCGGACCCGCCCCCTGTCTCGTGGAGCGACGAGCGGTGGAGCTACGCGGTCAGCGTGACCGGGACGTCGACCACGTTGGTCGGCGAGCCGTCCTTCGCGCTCGCCTCGAACAGTTCGATGGTCCCCCGCTGGTCGTCAGCGACCACATAGGACACGTGCACCGAGAAGTCGCCCCGGCATCCCGTGCCGCACGACGCCATCGTCGTCCCCTGGGCGACGATCTTCCCGTTCTCGTCCAGGATGCGGTAGCTCACCATGGCCTCGAACACGTCCGCCGTGCCCGAGATCGCGACCGGGCTCGATACGGACGCACCGATCACCGGCCCGTCCACCACGATTGCCGGCAGCAGGTCCTGGTAGTCGGTCCGGGTCTGCGGGTGGTCCAGCACGATCCCCTCGCCCGAGAAGGCGGTGACCGGCTGGCCGTCCAGCCGGAAGTCCACGCCCTGCACCGTGGGGAACTGGCTGATGGTGTACACCACCTGGGCCAGCCGCATCCGCTCCGACAGCGAGCCTCCGCCCGAGTCGAACCCGCCGGACAGGTCGACCGTGGCGATCCCGTCCACGATGCTCAGGCCCAACAGCTGGGTCCCGGTCGGGACCGAGCTGGCCAGCCCGGCCGCCTCCTCCTCGGCCGAGGGGCCCGCCAGGAGCGCGGTCAGCGCGGCCCGGCCGACCGCCACGGTGAACGACTGGGTTCGCTTGCTTTCGTACAGGGTCTCTCCCTTGGTGAACCACACCTCCACCGTGACGGTCTGCGCAGTCCCCGGCACGGTCGACGGGGAGGTCGGCGGCTGGGAGGGCGTCGAGCTCGGGTTCACCGACGGCGACGGCCCCGCCGTCCTCCCCGAATCGATCTTGCGAACGGCGACGGCGCCGCCGGAACCGCACGCCGCCGCCACCATGGCCAGGCCGGTCATTGCCAGGATGAGGCGCTTCATCTCGGTCCTCCTTCCGAGTCGATGTGCACCTCATCGTGGTCGGGGCCGGCAACCTCGGGCCCGGTCGCGGGTAACGGTTCGGTCACAGGCAGTGACAGGGTGAACGTCGACCCCGTTCCGACCTCGCTCCAGACCCGGATGTCCCCGCCGAGCAACCGGGCGTTCTCCATCGCGATGCCCAGGCCGAGCCCGCTCCCCGGCGAGCTTCGCGAGGGGTCGGCCTTGTAGAACCGGTCGAACAGATGGGCCAGGTGCTCGGGCGCGATCCCGTGGCCCCGGTCGGCCACCTCGACGAACGCCCCGGTCCCGTCCCGCGCCACCGTCACCGAGACGTCCCGCCCCCCGTGCTCGAGGGCGTTGCCCACCAGGTTGCCCACGATCCGCTCGAGCCTTCGGCGATCGGTCCGAAGGACCAGCGGTTGGGCCCGAACCTCGACCCTCGACTCCCAGCCCCGAGCCCGGAGCGTCCCCACGACCACGGACGGCACGTCGACAGGTTCGGCCAGCACCACCTCTCGGCCCGCGTCGAACCGCGAGATCTCCATCAGGTCCTCGACCAGCCGCCGCAGCCTGGCCACGTCGGACACCAGCAGCTCGGCGGGGCGGCGAGCCTCCTCGGGCATCTGGTCCAGATGCTCGCGCAGGAGCGACGCCTCGCTCACCAGGGCGGTGAGCGGCGTCCGGAGTTCGTGGGCCACGTCGGAGGTGAACCGCCGTTCGCGCTCCCCGGCCTCGGAGAGGTCCGCGATCTTCGCCTCGAGGGCTTGGGCCATCTCGTTGAACGACGCCGCCCAGGCCCCGAAC
>DASWCX010000386.1:0-8248 GCA_036395815.1 Actinomycetota bacterium
CCACTATGGCGAGATGCCCTCCGCGCCCTACTCGATGATCGACCGCGAGCACGCCGTGTTCACCCAGACGAACAACGTGATCGGCACCCTGAACGTCCTGTTCGCCATGGCCGAGCTTTCCCCCGACGCACACCTGGTCAAGCTGGGCACGATGGGCGAGTACGGCACGCCAAACATCGACATCGAGGAGGGGTTCATCGCCATCCAGCACAAGGGCCGAAGCGACACACTGCCCTTCCCCAAGATGCCGGGGAGCCTCTACCACCTGAGCAAGGTCCACGACTCACACAACATCCAGTTCGCCTGCCGCATCTGGGGACTGCGGTCCACAGACCTCAACCAGGGCGTGGTGTACGGCATCGAAACCGATGAGACGACGCTCGACCCTCGCCTGGCCACGCGGTTCGACTACGACGAGGTCTTCGGCACCGCTCTGAACCGGTTCTGCCTCCAGGCCGTCATCGGGCACCCGCTCACCGTGTACGGCAAGGGCGGCCAGACCCGCGGGTTCCTGGACATCCGGGACACCATGGCCTGCGTGGAGCTGGCCATCATGAACCCCGCCGCCATGGGCGAGTACCGGGTGTTCAACCAGTTCACCGAGCAGTTCTCCGTGCAGGAGCTGGCGGAGAAGGTGTCGGAGGGCGCGCGGGGGCTCGGGTGGGAGCCCATGATCGAGAACATCACCAACCCCCGGGCGGAGATGGAGGAGCACTACTACAACGCGAAGCACACCAAGCTCCTCGACCTCGGCCTGAAGCCGCACTTCCTCTCGGAAACGCTGATCGACGGGCTGCTGCAGACCGTTCGGGACCACGCCGACCGGGTGAACAAGCGGCTGCTGTACCCCAGGCACAGCTGGAAGGAAGGCCTGCTGGAGGACGTCGGCCCGACCGGCGGCCGCACCTAGCCCCACCGACGGGGGGCCGCGGTGAACGCACCCCCGACAACCCAGACCATCCCCCAGCCCATCCCGGCCGAGCCGGGTCGCCGGGCGCTCCGGATGGCCGTCTCGAACTGGCCCTTCCTCCTGCTGCTGGCGGCGGGGATCGCACTGAGGGTGGTCGAGGCGTTCGCCTACCGGCCCGCGCTGCCCTTCCGCAACAACGACGCGTACGCGTACCTGTACCGGTCGATCACCATGTCGCCCGTCGACAGCTTCCACCCGTTCCTCTATTCGGTGCTGATCAAGCCCCTCATCCTCACCGGCGACGTGACGTGGGTGACCCTTGTCCAGCACCTCGCGGCCGTGGCGATGGCCGTGCTCGTCTACGTTCTGTTGTCCAGGCTCGGACTTGGGCCCGTTGCCGCCGCGCTGTCGGCCGCTCCCGTGCTGCTCGACGGCTTCCAGCTGGACATCGAGCACCAGATCCTCTCCGAGGCCCTCTTCCAGCTCTTCATCGTCTCGGCCCTGGTCATCCTGGCCTGGAACGTCCGCCCCCGGATCCCCGCCGTCGCGGCGGTGGGCATCCTCATCGGCCTCTCCTCGCTGATACGGTTCGCCGGCTTGGTGGTGATCCTGGCCGCGGTGGCCTACGGGTTGCTTCGCCGCATGGGGTGGATCCGGCTCGCCGTGCTCGTGGGGGGGTTCCTGCTGACGCTGACGGTCTACGGGTTGTGGTTCCAATCGCAGACCGGGACGTTCGGGATCACCAATCGCAACGGCTTCTTCCTCTACGGCAGGGTGGTGGCCTTCGCCGATTGCCGGCAGGTGACGGTGCCCGACGACCTCCGGGTGTTCTGTCCGCTCCATCCGGGGCAGACGTCGCATGGAGGGGTGTTCCGATCGGGGCTGCCCGATCGGATACGGAAGGACCCGGCCTTCAACGCCAAGGCGCTGGAGTTCTCGAGGCGCATGATCCTGGCGAAGCCCGGCGCGTACGTGTCCGCCGTGCTCGCGGACTTCACCAAGTACTTCAGGGTGGGGCAGCCGTCGGATTCGAAGATGTGGCGGTTCCCGGCGATCCTGACGAACAGGGACCAGCGGAGGGTCCCCCCCGGGATCGACGTGCACTTCCGCCTGAACACCGGCCTGGCGGGCTTTCTTCGTCGCTACCAATCCCTGCTGTGGGTGTACGGACCGCTGCTCGGCGTGCTGTTGTTCCTGGGCGTGGCCGGCGGAGGCCTCGGCCTGGTGCGAGGCGGCCTGGGCACCCTGGCGCCCGAGGCGTGGTTGTTCACGCTTGCCGCGGTGGGGTTGCTGATCTTCGCTCCGGTGTTCGCCGTCTACCACTTCCGCTACGTCCTGCCGGCCATCCCGCTGACCGGCCCGGCCGCGGTCCTCGGGGTGGCGGCAGTAATGGCTCGGCGCCGGCCTGACAAGAAGGACGATGTCGTGCCGGGCGGTTCGGCCCCTGCGTCCGAGGCAGGCCTTCGCCCGAGCGCCTCACCCGGGGAGCCGGAGAACGGTGACCCCACCAACCTGCACCGGTTCGACTCCCAGCATCCCACTCATCAGCGACACCGTCCGGGCCGGGACGTTCCCGAAGATGACGGCCCGAACGTGGTTGGCTGAGACGAACGCTCGAAGGACCGCGGCGTCCTGGGGACGGACGTGCCCCAGCTCCAGACGCTGCCCGGCCGCCCGATAGGGGTACGTGGGCGGCAGGAACCCCCAGTACCATCCGGCGAGCCCGAAGGAGAACCCCGCCGCCTCCTGCCAGTACATCTCCGTCCCCTTCGACCGGTCGATCACCATGACGATCTCGTCGGGGGAGAGGTACTGGCGGTACTGACCCGAGGTGAAGAAGGGCGGGGGCGCGACCTCCGTGGTCCACGGGACCGCCAGATTCGGCGCCAGAAGCGCCACGGCCGCGGCGGCCACGCTCCACCGGATCACGGACCTTCGGGCCTCGGCGAGCCAAACGGCCAGCGAGACGCCGGCGAACAGGAACCCGAAGGACATGAGCCGTCCGGCCCGGGCCCTGCCGAAGAGCGGGAGCGCCTGAACCGCCCGCCACGGCAGGGGGATCCGGTGGCCGCCGGCCGGAAGATACGGCCCCAGCGCCAGCACGGCGGAGATCAGGAACCCGATCGCCAGGACCCTGACGAGCACCCGGCGTCTCCGGCTGATCCACAGGTACACCAGGGCCGCCAGCAGCGGCAGCCCGAGGTACCAGGGGTCCTTGGTTGCCTGGGACGCGTGCCCCAGAAGGCTGCTCCCGATCCAGGTGTTGTGGCCGGGGACGACGAACAGCAACAGGTCCTTCGTTTGCTGCAACCCCAGGGCGATGCCCCTGAACCCCGGCGGCTTCAACGCCTGAGGGTGGGCGAACATCGCGAACAGGTACGGGCTGACCACGACGGCGGCGAGCCCGTAGGCCAGCGCGATCAGGCCCGCGGTGCGGATGAGGATCGCTCGCCGCTCCGGTGGCGCCAGCAGGAACAGGGCGAGCCCAACGATGCCGCCCACCAGGGTCATGGTGGCGAAGATCTCGATGAAGATGCCGAACTGGGCCACCAGCGCGCAGGTCATCAGCACGACGAACCGGCGCGGGCTCATCGTCCCCTCCAGGCGGCGGACCACCAGGTAGGCACAGAGCGGGAGGACGAACAGCATCGACAGGTTGAGGTGCCCGGCCTTCAGCTCGACGAGCAGGCCCGGGGAGAACCCGAACACGGCCCCGCCCACGATCGCCGGCCAGAACGACCGGGCCAGGCGGCGGCACAGCAGATAGGCGGTCCAGGCCGACACCGCCGGGGCCAGGAGCGCGGCCACGTTGAACGAGACCACCGGGCCGAAGGCCAGGGTGAGCGGAGCGAGGAGCAGCGTGGGGACCGGGGCCGTCGCGGACCAGGCCAGGTTCAGCCCGGTCGGCGCCCATGCCAGATGGGTGAACAGAGGATTCAGGCCGTGGCCCAGCGCGTGCGGCCACCAGGAAAGCGACCACACGAACACCGAGGCCTCGGTGGGCGCCGAGGACAGGATCCGGGTGGACATGTGGGCGAGGATCTTCGGCCCGAACAGCAGGAGCGAGACGGACAGGTACAGGACGAAGGCGCCGGCGTGCTGGACGGTCCTCCGACGGTGCCAAGCCTCCGCCGCGGCCGCCGGCTCCCGTCCCCCGGTGGAGGACTCCTCACCCGCCGCGTCGTGAACCGAGCTGCGCTCCACGCCCATCCACGTCTACGTCGACGCCGTTTCGGGCTCCGACACGATGAGCATCTGTCGCCCGAACAGCGGCCACAGGACGGGCAACCGGAGGTAGGCCCTCAGGAGACCCGCGCTCCTGGGGACTCGGGTGTTCTTCACCGTGTAGGGGAGGAATCGGGGAACGACCTCGACCGGAACGAAACCGGCCAGCCCCAACGCTTCGACCATGCTCAGGTGCGACAGCGGCGTGTGGTGGTCGAAGTAGTCCCAGTACCGGCCGGGCAGGTAGCGGATGTTCGGCTGGAGGACGAGCAGCTTCCCGCCCTCTCGAAGGACCCGGCGGCACTCGGAGAGGGCCTGAAGCACGGCCGCCTTGTCGGGGAGGTGCTCCAGAAGGTTGGAGCAGAAGACCACGTCGACCGAGCCGGAAGCGATGGGAGAGAGATCGGTGGCGGGGGCCTGGATCACCTTGGCGCCCCGTGCGTGAAGAACAGTGTCCGGGTTCAGGTCCACCGCGATCTTGCTCCGGCATCGGATGGCGTTGATGAACTCGCAGGTCCCGGCGCCCAGGTCCACGACGGTGTCGGTCTCGGCGACGTACCGCTGGAAGAACCGCTCGCACAGGACCTCCCACATGCGCCGCTTGAACGCGATGTCCTCGTCGGTGAAGCGACGGCGGTACAGCCGCGAGAGGTCCGCCCCCTCGGTCACCTCCTCGTCATCTCCATCCGCGTTCGAATCTCCACTCATTTCATGGTCACCCCGCGGCGGACGAACCGCAGATTGCCACCCGGAGCAGCGTCACTCCTCCGATCGCTCGCGGAGTGACGCCGAGCATCGAGGCGAGCCGGTCGGCCACGGGGCCTGGAGCGCCCCGCAGGAGGATCACCGAGACTCGGTGGTTCGAGATGAACCTGCGGATCGCCGGCTGGTCGCTCGGCTTGACCCGTACCGCGCCCAACCGGAGCGCCGTCTTCAGCCCCACGTAGTTCGCCGGCCGAAAGCCCGAGTACCAGGTGGCCGTGCGGAAGTACATCCCGGTTTCCGCCTGCCAGTAGAGCTGATCGCCGTCGTACTTGTCGACGACCATCGCGGTCTCGCCGGGGCACAGCTCGGCCCGGTACCGGTTCGTCGAGAACAGCGGCGGGACGCCGAGGTTGCGCGTCCACAGTGGGGCGCCGAAGTTCGGCACGATGGCGACGGCGGCGGCCGCCACGAGCAACCACCGAAGAACCGAGCCCACCGTCTTCGTCCGTCCTTTCGCCGCCCAGACGGCCGCGGAGATCGCGGCGAACAGGAACGCGTACGCGATGATCCGCCCCGGACGGGCCCGGTCGAGCAACGGCAGCTTCTCCAGGGCGGCCCACGGGAACGGGATGCCGCCGACGGGCAGCTTCGATCCGATCGAGAGGACCAGCGATATCAGGAAGCCCAACCCCAAGAGCCTCGCGGCGAAGGTACGCCATCCCTCCACCCAGAACAGCACCAGGAGCAGCAGGAGCGGTACCCCGAAGTACCACCAGTTGAGGTCGGGGCGGTGTCGTACTCCCGGGCCGATGGCGAAGCCCGGGCGCGGCAGCACGTACCGGGTGAGGTCGGACGTGCTCTTCGCCCCCACGGCCAGCCCCTCGAACGTGGCCGGCTTCACGGCCTGCGGGTGGGCGAACGCCGTGTACAGGTACGGGCTGATGACCGCCGCCGCGACGGCGAAGGACACGGCCACCAAGACCGCCGCCCCGGCCAGCCGCCTCCGCAGGTCGGCGGAGGCCAGGAGCCAGGCGACCGCCCCCACCACCAGCCCGACCAGCGTCATCGTGGCGAGGATCTCGGTGAAGATCCCGAACTCGAACACGAGCAGGGCGGTAAGGAGGGCGACGAAGGCTCGGGGGCCGATGGTCCCGTCCAGCCTTCGCACCACCAGGTATGCGGCCAGGGGGAGCAGGAACAGCATGCTCAGGTTGAGGTGGCCGAGCTCGATCTCCCGCATCACCACCGGGGAGAAGCCGAACAGGTAGCCGCCCACCAGGGCGGCCGGGAAGACCCGTGTCACGTGCCGGGCCAGCAGGTAGGTGGTCCATGCGGTCAGGGGCGGAGTGACCAGGCTGAGGACGTTGAACGAGACCACGGGTCCGAACGGGATCGTGATGGGCGCGGCCACCAGTCCGGGCGCCGGCGAGGTCGCGACCCAGGCAAGGTTGAGTCCGGTGGGCGCCCACACCGTCGACGACAGGAGCGGGTTCGCGCCGTGGCTGAACGGGTGGGCCCACCACTCGAGTGACCACACGAACACCGAGGGCTCGTTCGGATAGGAGGACAGCGTCCAGCTCGACATGTGCGGCAGGATCTTCGGCCCCACCGCCACGAGCCAGATCGCGAGGTAGAGGAGGAACGCCCCGGCGTGCTGCGCCGCGGGATTCCGAAGGAGGCCACGGAGCCGGCCGCCCTCGGGATCGTTCATCCCCCCGCGACGGGGAGGCCCGAGGTTCGCACCGACCGGTACCAGTCGACCGTGCGCCGCAACCCTTCGTCGAGGGACACGGCGGGGCCCCAGCCGAGCCGGGTCCGGATCTTCGTCGCGTCGGGGACCCGCCGCTGAACGTCGACCGGGAGCGCCTCCCCGGTCACCACGTCCGGGGTCCCGCTCTCCCCGCACAGGGTCCACAGCCGATCGAGAAGCTCCCCGATCGCCGTCTCCACCCCGGTCCCGATGTTGAAGTCCTGGCCCATCCCCTCCTCGTGGAGCCCGATGGTGACAAGGGCGTCGGCCACGTCGTCGACGTAGGTGAAGCTGCGGACCTGTGTCCCGTCGCCGAAGATCTCGATCGGCCGGGGCCCGTCCAGGATCTTCTTGATCAGGTCCGGGATGACGTGGGCCAGGCCGGGCTCGTCCTCGGGCAGCTCGCCCGGACCGTACGCGTTGAACGGACGGGCGATGGCGAACGGGGTTCCGTACTGCTCGTGGAAGGCCCGGCAGTACCACTCCCCGATCAGCTTCGAGAATCCGTAGGCGGAGAACGGCGGCGGCCAGCGGTCGATGGCCTCCTCGGGGGTGGGGAACTCGCCGGCCCGCTCGAACACCATGGACGACGAGACGTACACCACCTTGGATCCCGCGTCGGTGGCTGTCCGGAACACCGAGGACAGCATCAGGTTGTTCTCGTCCAGGATGTCGGCCGGATAACGGTGGAAGTAGCCTATCCCTCCGATCTTCGCCGCCAGGTGGAAGCAGAGGTCGACCCCGTCGAAGGCCCGGCGGGCGATGTCCCGGTCGGTGAGGTCTCCCGACAGGTGCTCGGACCCCTCGGGGATGTTCGCGGCGATCCCCTTGGACAGGTCGTCCACCACGCGCACGGGATGGCCGTCCCGGAGCAGGCGGCGGACCACGGCGCTGCCGATGAACCCGGCTCCCCCCGTGACCAGGATCAAAGCTCCTCCCCCACCCCGAACGCCAGGACCTTGATCCCCGCGGCGGCGAAGGCGGCCCGGTCAAGCATCCCCCAGCAGTCCATCGCCATCCGCGGCGGGTCCATCAGGCGGCTCATCTCGTTCGGGTCGAGGCTGCCGTAGGCGGTGTGGTTGGTGGCGAGGACGAAGGCCCCGGCCCCCGTCAGCGCCTGCTCGAGCGTGGGACCGGGCAGGAAGGGGTCGTGGACCCGGACCTCGGCTCCCTCCCTGGCCAGGATCTCCGCCACCCTGACCGCCGGCGACAGCCTGGGGTCGTCGCTGTCGCGCTTGAACGCCTGCCCCAGCACGGCCACGGGCGTCTCGGCGAGCGAGACCCCGGACGCCGCCAGCCGCCGGGCCAGTCGCCGGACCACGTGGGCCGCCGTGCTGTCGTTCAGCTTCCAGGCCAGCAACACGAAGTCGGGCAGGGTGAGCTCCTCGACCAGGAAGTACCCGTCCTTCGACAGGCAGGGGCCTCCTGCGGGACCGGGACGGGGGATGTTGGCCCGCGGGTACCCCTCGTTGATCATCTCCACGATCCGGTGGACGTCGACCCGATAGTGCTCACCGAGGATGGCGAACTCGTTCGCCAGGGCGAAGGTCACGTAGCGGTACACGTTGGTGAACAGCTTGGCCAGCTCGGCGCTGGTGGCATTGGTCCTGTGGATCAGCTTCTCGGGGTTGAGGGCCCGGAACAGGGCCGCGGCGGCC
>DASWCX010000387.1:0-9193 GCA_036395815.1 Actinomycetota bacterium
CCGCCACCTCGGACACCAGGGCCCTCCCGATCCCCCGTCCCCGGGCGTCGGGGTCCACCGTCACGTTCGACAGCTCGGCGGCGCGTTCGTCGGACATGGAGGAGGGGACCACCACCTCGGCGAAGGCCATGCCGACCAGACGGCCGGCCAGCTCGGCCAGCAGGTGGATCGCGCCGGATCCCTCCAGCGCCGACAGGTAGCGCGCCTCCGTCTGCTCGAGCAGCGTCGGTCGCCGCTCGAACACTCGCCAGGGAGCCTGGAGGCGATCCAGCTCCGCGAACAGCCTCATGGCGGCCGGGATGTCCACGGCCGTGGCCCTACGGATCCGCAGGCCCGCGGGCTTGCTCCTGAGCTCAGCCACGCTTCTGCCCGTACAACAGGAGGTTGTAAAACAGGCCCTTCGGCAGCACGGGATACAGGATCCGGGCGTCCACGGCGTAGAGGGCGAGCCACGCGCGATAGGCGAACTTGGCCCAGCCCCACCCCAGCAGCCCGGGCGGGGCCTCGTGCTCCAAGGTCCGCACGGCCCAGCCGAGGAACGAGGCGAGCAGCTCCTCGGTCTCCACCCGAACCGGATCGAACCCCACCTCCCGGGCCATGGCCGCGACCTCCTCCGGCACGAACGTGTGCAGGTCGACGTCCCACTCGAGGTCCCGCAGGATCCGCTCCCGCTCCGTAGCCGGCTCCGGCGGAGGGGGCGGGCGGAGCGCCGGCACCGCCCTGGACACCGTGCCGATCGCCCGGTGGGTCACCCTGCCGGTAGCCTTGGCCAGGCGATCCCCGATTCGCGTGGGCTCCCCTGCGAACAGAACCGCACCGCCCGGGACCAAGACCCTGTGGGCCTCTCGAAGCGCCGCGGCGGGCTCCGGCAGATGGTGGAGGAAGGCGTGCCCCACCACCAGGTCGAACGACCCGTCGGGGAACGGCAGGGCCTCCGCGTCTCCGGTCTCGAGCCCGATGTCGCAGCCGATCCGGCGGGCGTTCTCGGCGCACGCCGCGAGCATGCCGGGCGAGAGGTCGCAGCCGTGGGGCCGGTCGGCGAACCCCGCCTGCCACAGGTTCAGGATGAAGAACCCGGTCCCGCATCCGACCTCCAGGACCCGCCCGTACCGCCGGCCCGGGAGCATCCGTTCGGCCCGCTCCCGCACATAGCGGATGGAGCGCTGATCGAACGAGATGGCCCACTTGTCGTCGTACGAGGCGGCCGCCGCGTCGTGGTAGAGGAGATTCGCCCGCTTGGAGTCCGGCCGGTTCGCCACGGCTCCGGCTAGCGCCCCGAGAATGCGGCCTTCCCCGGCCCCTGCTCGAGGAACGTCCGCATCCCGGTCTTCTGGTCCTCGGTCGAGAACAGGTCGGCGAACAGCTCCCGCTCCAGGACCACTCCGGCCCGGAAGTCCCCCCTGGCGCCCCAGTTCACCGCGGCCTTCGCCGCCCGGAGCGCGGCCAGCGGCCCGTTCGCGTACCTGCGGGCGGCCTCCACGGCCTTGGCGAACACCTCCTCGGCCGGGAACACCGCGTCGACCAGGCCGATCCGAAGGGCCTCGTCCGCCGGGACGAACCGGCCGGAGTAGATGATGTCCTTGGCCCTGGCCGGGCCCACCAGCCGGGGCAACCGCTGGGTGCCGCCGGCACCGGGGATGATCCCCAGGTTGATCTCGGGCTGGCCCAGGCGAGCGTCCTCGGCGGCGAACCTGAAGTCGGCGCACATGGCGAGCTCCAGCCCCCCGCCGAGGGCGAACCGGGTGACCGCGGCGATGGTCACCTTCGGGATCTCCTCCACGAGGTTGAACGTGTCCTGGAGGCCGGTGATCATGGGCCTCACGTCGAGCGGGGACATCTCGACCATCATGTTCACGTCCGCCCCGGCGGCGAACACCTTCTCTCCGCCCCACACCACCACGGCTCGCACGTCGGCCCGGTTCGACACCTCGACCGTGACGTCGAACAGCTCCCGGGTCAGCTCCTCGTTGATCGCGTTCATGGGCGGCCGGTTCAGGCGGACGATCCCGACGCCCTCATCGACCTCCAGCAGGACCAGGTCTCCCATGCCGATTCCTCCTCGGTCGAGACGCGGACGGCGCCAGTCTATTCGGGAGCCGAGACGGCCTGCCCGCCGGGCAGCGAGCGGGCCAGCCCCTCCCGGAGCGACGTGCGCTCGACGCCGAACTCGCCGGCCGCATCCGGCGCGTCGGCCAGGCTGTCGGCGGCGAGGATCTCCGCCATCGCCCGGGTGACCCGCTGCCCGGTCAGCCTGGCCAGGCGGGCCACGAACCGCGGCGGGCCGTGAAATTTCGGGATCCGCCGGCCGGCCAGGAGATCGGCGAGGCCGTCCGCCGTCACCCGGTCGGGTCCCTCCAGGCCCCAGACGCCCGGATCCAGGGGCTCCCGATCGTCGGCCGCGGCCAGCACCTGCGCGACGTCCTCGACGAACACCGGCGCCAGGACCTGGCGTCCGGTCCCGATGACCATCGACCGCCGCCCCCTGGCCTGCTTCGCCAGCGCTTCGAGCCACCGGCTTCCCGGCCCGTAGACGTGGGTGCTCCGGACGATGGCGAACTCCATCCCGGACTCCTCGACGGACCGTTCGGCCAGGCCCTTGAGGCGAAGGTACGGGTTCGCGGCGGCCGGCGAGGCGCCCGGGTACGAGAGGTAGAGGAACCGCTTCACCTCCGCCCTCCGCGCGGCGGCCAGGACCGGCCGAAGCGTGCCCAGGATGGCCTCCTCGAGGTCGGGCGAATCGAGCCCTCCGACCAGGTGGCAGACGGTGTGAGCCCCGGCCATGACGGTGGCGAGGTTGTCGACGTCGCCGAGCCAGGCCACGGCGACCTTCACCCTCGGGCCCCGAAGCGCGTCGGCGGTCTCCTTCCTGCGCACCAGCGCCCTGACCTCGGGGGAAACGCGGGCGAAGGCCGGGACGGCATGCCGTCCGACCAGCCCGGACGCCCCCGTCACCACCACGGGCATGGCCGTGAAAATATCTCGAATCCGTGTGGTTTAGCTCCGATGAGCCGCGGGAATGTGTGCGTCGTGACGGGCGGACTCGCCGGACCTCCGAACCCCCCTCCCGACGACCGTCCGCTTAGCGAGGAGCCGCCTCTCGGGGCGGCTCCTCTCTCGTGTGGCGACCCCCCCGCCCGCGGCGCTTCCCACGCTGCGGCTCGACGCCCTTGTAGCTGAGCACTCCCCGAAGCTCGTGGACCACCTCGACCAGGTCGGCCTGATCCCGCATCACCTGGTCGATGTCCTTGTAGGCCTGGGGGCTCTCGTCGACCAGGACCTGGGCATCGCTGCGCTGCCACACCCGGCCGGCCATGGCCCGTTCGAACTCCTCGATCGGGACCTCTTTCCGGGCCTGCGTCCGGCTCATCCGCCGGCCCGCCCCATGAGCGCAGGAGCGGTAGGAGAGATCGTTGCCCAGGCCCCGGACGATGTAGGACTTCGTCCCCATGGAACCCGGGATGACGCCGAGGTCGCCGGTCTCGGCCCGGATCGCTCCCTTGCGCGTCACCCACACCTCACGTCCGGCGTGGGTCTCCCTCGCGGCGTAGTTGTGGTGGCAGTTGATCCACCTCACCGGGCTCGCTCCGGTCAGGGTCCCGAGGTGCGCCAGCGCCGAGTCCATGAGCGCCGTGCGGTTGCCCATCGCGTACTCCTGGGACCAGAGCATGTCGCGCACGTACTCGTCGAACTCGCGGGTGCCCTGGACGAAGTAGTTCAGGTCGGGATCCTCGAGCCCCTGTTCCTGACGTCCTGCCAGCTCGATGTGTCGCTGGGCCAGCTCGTTCCCGACGCCGCGGGAGCCGGAGTGCATGACCAGCCAGACCGTGTCGCGCTCGTCAACGGCTACCTCGACGAAGTGGTTCCCTGAGCCCAGGGTTCCGAATTGCACCAGCGCCTTGCGAACCTGCTTGTCCTCCAACCAGGGCGCCTCATGCTCGACCCACCATCGGTAGGCGGCCGGCTTCGGCTCCTCGTGCCACCGTCCCAACCCAGCCGGGATGCCCTCGGCGAACCGCTCCAGCACCGGCTCGAGCGAGTCGGGAAGCTGGTCCTCGCGGAGATCGGTCTCCACCGCGATCATGCCGCAGCCGATGTCCACCCCCACCGCGGAGGGGATGATGGCCGAGTCGGTGGCGATGACCGAGCCAACCGTGGCCCCGATCCCGAGGTGAGCGTCCGGCATGAGCGCGACCGGCCCGGCCAGGATGGGCAGGCGTGACGCCATGAGCGCCTGATCGAGCGTGTTCTGCTCGACGTCCGAGGCCCAGGACCGAAGCTGCGGAGTGATCTCTTTCACGTCCGACCGCTCCGAACTGTAGCGTTGGGGCTCGTGAAGGGACAAGGGGGATCCCGGAGGGGAGGTCGGCCATGACGAACGGAGGCCGCTGGTGACCCCGGTCGCGATCACCGCAGGGGCCGTGGCCAGCATCGGGGGTGGGCTGGCCCACGCTCTCAGCCTGGCCTTCGGGATGTTCTGGGAGATCCTGTGGGCGCTGATCCTCGGGTTCGCCCTGTCCGGGGCGGTCCAGGCCGTGGTGTCGAAGGCGGAGATGACCCGGCTGCTCCCCGACGATTCGCCCCGCTCGCTCGCGATCGCGTGTGGGTTGGGAGCGGCCTCCTCCTCGTGCTCCTACGCCGCGGTGGCCCTGGCCCGATCGATCTTCCGCAAGGGGGCCAACTTCACCGCGTCGATGGCGTTCGAGTTCGCCTCGACCAACCTGGTGATCGAGCTCGGGATCATCCTGGCCCTCCTGATGGGGTGGCAGTTCACCCTGGCCGAGTTCGTGGGCGGCCCGCTCATGGTGGTCCTGCTGGCCCTGCTGTTCCGGGCCTTCCTCACACCGCGGCTGGTCGAGATGGCGCGGCGCCAGGCCGAGAAGGGCCTCCAGGGCTCCATGGAGGGACACGCCCAGATGGACATGTCGGTGACGGAGGGGCCGTTGCGAGCACGGCTCACCTCGCCGGAGGGATTCACCGCCACCAGCCACTACTTCGTGATGGACTGGGACGCCATCTGGAAGGACATCGCGGGCGGCCTGCTGATCGCCGGGGCCCTGGCCGCATGGGTGCCGAACAGCTTCTGGCAGGGATTCTTCCTGGTCCACCACCCGCTCATGGCGAAGCTCTGGGGGCCGCTGGTCGGGCCCTTGGTGGCCATCTTCTCGTTCGTCTGCTCGATCGGGAACGTCCCGCTGGCGGCCGTGCTGTGGAACGGGGGGATCAGCTTCGGGGGCGTGATCGCGTTCATCTTCGCCGACCTCATCGTGCTGCCGATCCTGAACATCTATCGCAAGTACTACGGGGGGAAGGTCAGCCTGTTCCTACTGGCGACGTTCTACGCGACCATGGTCGGGGCCGGCCTCCTCGTGGAGGTCGTCTTCGGCGCCCTGGGACTGGTGCCCGGCGGCCCCCGCCACGCGAAGGTGATCGAGGCGCACGTGTCGCTCAACTACACGACCGTCCTGGACGTCGTATTCCTGCTGCTGGCCGCTGTTCTGCTCGTGCGCTTCCTCCGCACCGGGGGCCGGGAGATGCTCCGGATGATGAAGGACCCGGGGGGCTCGTAGCGCCGCCGAGCGCCGGGAGGCCACCTGCAATAGGATGCATCTGCATGGGCTGGCGTCTATGATCGTCCCCTTGCCATGCCGACCACCGACTCGGTCCTCGACCTGCTTCGGAGCCGTGGGCTGAGGATGACGCCTCAGCGGCGGGCCATCGTCGCCGAGATCATGGCTGTCCAGGGGCACATCACGCCCACGGAGGTTTCCCGTCGCGTTCGCCGTCGCGTGCCGGGCGTGAATCCCTCCACGGTGTATCGGACCCTCGACCTGCTCGAGGACCTGGGGGTCCTCTCCCACGCCCACCTCGAGGCCGGCCCCGAATACCACCACCAGACCGAGAGCGGCCACGTCCACCTGACCTGCTCACGGTGCGGGGCCCAGGATTCGCTCGGGGTGGCCGAGGCCAGGAGCCTCCAGCGGCTGATCACGCGCCACGGCGGCTTCCGCCCCGACCTGACCCACTTCGCCATCTCGGGGCTGTGCGCCGATTGCGCCGCGGAGGCCGGGGCGCGGCGATGACCGCTTCGGTTGGGATGATCGGTGCGTTCTCCTCGAAGGGCTTCGGGCTTGGCCTGCTGGTGGCGGCGTTCTGGTTCGGCTTCCGGCACGGCATCGACTGGGACCACATCGCGGCGATCACCGACATCACGAGCTCGCAGGAGGAGCGCCGGGAGGCGATCCTGTTCGGGACCCTGTACGCCCTGGGCCACGCCCTGGTGATCCTGTCGCTGGGGGTGCTGGCGATCTTCGCCGGCAAGAAGCTTCCCGCCGGGTTGGACCAGACGATGACTCGCGTGGTCGGGGCCACGCTCATCCTGCTGGGCGTGTACGTGGTGGTGTCGCTGGTGCGGCACGGGCGCGACTTCCGCCTCCGGAGCCGGTGGATGCTGATCTTCGCCGGGGTCCGCAAGGGGTATCGGTGGGCCCGGCGACGGATGCGTCCGGCCTCCGACCGGATGACGCCGATGCCGAACGGGACCCTCCCGTCGGGGGCGCATCCCGGCCTGGCCACCGCGACGATGGATCCGGAGGGCTCTGGGGTCCCGCTGTGGCACCACGGGCATCACGGCCGCCCCGGGCACCACCACCATGCGGCGCCGGAGGCCGACGACACCTTCATGAACTACGGGAAGGCCACCGCGTTCTTCGTGGGGATGATCCACGGGATCGGCGCGGAGACCCCCACCCAGGTGCTGGTGTTCCTGGCCGCGGCGGGAGCGGGCGGAACCGGGGTCGGGATGATCGTGCTGGGGACGTTCGTGGTGGGGCTTCTCGCCTCGAACTCTCTGATCACCCTGGGCTCGGCGTTCGGCTTCCTCCGGGCGTCGAGGAACTTCCGGATCTACGTGACGGTGGCCATCCTGACCGCTGCGTTCAGCCTGGCCATCGGGACGATCTTCCTGCTGAAGACCACGCTGCTTCCCGCCCTGTTCGGCGGCTGACCAGACGTGGACGGCCGGCGGGGCGCGGGGCTCGATGCGCTCCTGTACGCGGCCTCGGCGCTGCTCGCGGCGGGAGCGGCATGGCTGGCCTCGATCCCCCAGTATCGCGAATGGGGCCGGATCGCGGCGGGTCCCTACGCGGCCGGATGCCTCGTGGCCGTCCTCCTGTCCCGTCGCGGCGCCGGCGTCCGAACCCGGACGTGGCTGGCGGCGGCGGTGTTCGCAGGCGCCGCCCTCGCCCCGATGGCGGCGGAGGTGGTGTGGCGGGCGAACACGGCCCCCGGCCTGCACGCCCAGTCGGAGGTCCTGGTCACCGAGGAGGCGGCCAAGGCGCTGCTCGCCGGCCGGGACCCGTACGCCGCGACGTTTCTCCACGGATCGCTGGCGGCCCGCCCGCTGGGCACGAAGACCCACTTCCCCTATCTACCGGGGATGCTGGCGTTCGGCGTGCCCCGGGCCCTCGACGGCAGGAGCCCGATGAGCGACGCCCGGCTCCCGTTCGCCGCCGCCACGCTCGGCGCGTTCGGGCTGGCCGCCATGCGGTGGCCGGGGCGGTCGCCCGGGCGCCTGCGAGCCGCCCAGATCCTGCTCGTCCTACCGACCGGCGCCCTCCTCATGGCCACCGGGGGCGACGACCTCCCGGTTCTGGGCCTCGTGCTCGTCTCGCTGGTCCTGGCGGAGGAGGGTCGAACCACCGGCTCGGGGATCGCCGCGGGTCTGGCGGCCGGGCTCAAGCTGACCGCGTGGGTCGTGCTGCCGTTCCTGATCCTGGCCTGGGGGCCGGCCAGACGGCGGGGCGCATCCCTCGCGGCGGCCGTGGCGGGCGCGGCCGTCATCCCCTTCATCGCGTGGAACCCCGCGGCGTTCGTCGAGGACGCCGTCCGCTTCCCCCTGGGGCTGGGGAGGGAGCCGAGCGCGGCCGAAACCCCCACGCTGGGCTCCGCGCTCGTCCGGGCCCTTCCCGGCCCCCGGGCCGCCGTCGTGTTGATCCTGGTGGCCATCGCGGCCGGAGCCGGGCTGTGGCTCCTGGTTCGGGCTCCCAACAGAACCGGGGCCGACGCCGCCCGCAACGCCGGGCTGCTGTTCCTCGTGGCCCTGGTCCTGGCTCCCGCGGCCCGAGCCGGATACGTCGTGTATCCGCTCAACCTGCTGGCCTGGGCGTGGGTGCTCCGCCGGACGCCGGGGGTGGCACGATCCGGTACGGTGGACCAGGCCCGACGAGCGCCGGCCATCCCTTCGGCATGAGCGACGAACTTCACGACCGGCTGCGGCAGTTCTGGGACCGGGACGCCGAGGTGTACGACCGATCGCCGACGCACGCCGGCACCGACCCGGTCGAGGCGGCGGTGTGGCGCGCGGCCCTGCTCCGACATCTCCCGCCTGCCCCCGCGTCGGTCCTTGACGTGGGCGCCGGGACGGGCGCCATCAGCCTGCTGCTCGCCGAGCTGGGCTTCGAGGTCACGGCCCTCGACCTGTCGCCGGCCATGCTGGCCCGGGCGGAGGAGAAGGCCGGACGGCGAGGGCTATCCATCCGGACGGTGATCGGACCGGCCGACCAGCCTCCGGACGTCCCCTTCGACGCCGTGGTCGAACGGCACATGCTGTGGACGGCGCCCGACCCCGTCGCCGCCCTCCGGGCGTGGCTGGAGGTGGCCGGGCGTCTCGTTTCCTACGAGGGCATCTTCGGCGGGACCGGGCCGGTCCACGAGCTCCGCGCCCGGGCGAGGCTGGCCCTCCGCCGGCTCCGAGGCGTCCCGCACGAGCACCATTCGGACTACGAGCCGGACCTCCGCGCCTCGCTCCCGTTGGCCGGCCGGATGGGCCCGGCGGCGGCCATTCAGGCCGTCGAGGAGGGAGGGTGGCGAAGGGTCCGGATCGAGCGGCTCCGGGACGTCGAGTGGGCCAGGCGGCTGGCGGCGCCCGATCGACTGCTCGGCTGGATCGAGAACGTTCCCCATTTCGCGCTGCTCGCCGAACGCTGAGCCCGGCAGAGGTCGGGCCGGGCCGTGGCCTCGAGGACTCAGGCCGTCGTGGCCGCGAGACGCCCCGGCCGTTCGCCGGCCGGATCAAGGTCCACCGCGGTCCCGATCACGCCCACCGCCGCGCCCTCCGCGTCCGCCAGCGGGGCCACCGTGGCCAGCAGTGACCGTCCCCCGAGCACCAGCGGGATCGAGACCGTCTCTCCGAGCA
>DASWCX010000388.1:0-3518 GCA_036395815.1 Actinomycetota bacterium
CCTGGCCCTTCCCCTGTTCCATATCTACGCGCTGAACGTGGTGCTGGGCCTGACCATCAAGATGGGAGCCACCGCGGTGCTGGTGGAACGGTTCGACCCGGAGGAGACCCTCGATCTGATCGCGCGTCATGGGGTCACCGTCGCCTGCGGCGCCCCGCCCATGTTCTCCGCCTGGCTGGCCGCGGCCGGCGCCGGTTCGAACGCCGGCCTCTCCTCGGTCCGGCTGGCCGTGTCCGGGGCGGCCCCCCTGCCCGGAGCCGTCATGGAGGCGTTCCGCGAACGGTTCGGGGTGACCATCTGGGAGGGATACGGGCTGACCGAGACGGCTCCCGCCGTCACCTCCAACGCGCTGGGCGCCGAGGCGAAGCCGGATTCGATCGGCCTCCCCCTGCCGGGCCTGGAGGTCCGCCTGATCGACGATCACACCGGGGAGGACGTCGAGGAGGGCGACCCCGGTGAGATCTGGGTCCGGGGGCCGAACGTCTTCGCCGGCTACTGGAACCGTCCGGAGGCCACCGCCGAGGTGCTCGACGCCGAGGGCTGGCTGAGGACCGGCGACGTGGCCTACCGGGACGAGGACGGCTACCTGTTCATCGTCGACCGAACCAAGGACCTGATCATCGTGTCCGGCTTCAACGTATTCCCCAAGGAGGTCGAGGACGCCATCGAGAGGCACCCAAAGGTGGCCGAGGTGGCCGTGGTCGGGGTGGCCGACGAGCGAACCGGGGAGGCGGTCCAGGCCTGGGTCGTGCCCGCCGAGGGTCAGTCCGTGACGCCGCAGGAGATCCTGGAGTTCCTCCAGGACAAGCTGGCCCGCTTCAAGCTCCCCAGGGACGTCGAGATCGTCGAAGAGCTGCCCCACCACGCGACCGGGAAGGTGCTCCGGCGGCTGCTCCGCGACCGGTGATGCTCCCGGTCGCCTCGGGCGGCCACGGCTGGGGATTGGCGATCTTCCCGCTCCTGGCGGGCCTGATCGCGCTGGCCTTCGGCGTCGTGCTGGCCGGTCGCAACCGGAGGCGGCGGCGCCCCCACGAGCTGGCGTGGGTGGCCGCGCTCCTCATGTACTCGGTGGCCTCGCTGGCGATGTTCGCGGGCGTCCTGGCCGGTTGGACCCCCGACCGGTTTCGCCTCTACTGGCTGCTCGGCGCCGTCCTGAACGTTCCCTACCTGTTCGCCGGGGAGGCGTACCTGCTGATCCGGCGGCGCCCGTGGGCCCACGCGCTCATGGTCGCCCTGGTGGGGCTGTCGGCCTTCGCGGCCCGGCAGGTGTGGTCGGCCTCGCTGCACCTGGGGGAGCTGGGTCGTGCCCTCCCGTTGGGGAAGGACGTGTTCGGCGACGGCAGCACCCCCTACCGGCTGGCCCAGTACTACTCGCTTCCCGCCTATTTCTTGCTCTTGGGCGGGCTGGTGTGGTCGGCTTCGCAGATGCGGGGGCGGCCCGAGCTGAAGGATCGAACCGCGGGGACGTTCGCCATCGCGGTCGGAGCGACGATCGTGGCCGTGGGGTCGGGGATCGGGGCCGCCTTCCACGTGGTCCCGCTGTTCTCGGTGAGCCTGGCCGCGGGGATCGGGGTGATGTTCTGGGGATTCCTCCGGGCCGCCCGGCCCCTGTCGCTGCCCGCCGCCGTCCCGAGCGATCCGTGACCCTCGCCGTTTCGAATGAGGGGAGATCCGAGATGCGTCCTTCACCTGCCCGCTCAGCGGCACTCGGTGTCGCCCTGGTGATGTTCCTGGCCATGCTGGCCATGGGGCCCGCCTCGTCGGCCGGGCCCCGGCCGGCCCGGCACGCCGCTTCGCCCCCAGGCCTGCCCGGGGACTTCGACGGCGACGGCGAGGCCGACATCGCCATCGGGGTGCCCACGGAGGACCTCGGCGCTGTGGCCGACGCCGGTTCGGTGAACGTCCTGTACGGCTCCGGCGCCGGGCTCGCCTCCGACGCCAACCAGTTCTGGAACCAGGACAGTTCCGGCGTGCTGGACCAGTCGGAGACCGGCGACCAGTTCGGGTTCGCCGTGGCCGTGGGCGACTTCAACGCCGACGGGTTCTCCGACCTGGCGGTGGGCGTTCCGTTCGAGTCCATCGGCACCACGGCGAGCGCCGGAGCCGTGGCCATCCTGTACGGCTCCCTGGCGGCCGGGCTCACATCCGACGGCAACCAGTTCTGGAGCCAGGACAGCCCCGGGGTGCTGGACCAGTCAGAGGCGGGTGACAACTTCGGCTCCTCGCTGGCGGTGGGCGACTTCAACGGCGACGGCTTCGCCGACCTCGCCGTCGGCGTCCCGGGCGAGGACGATCACGGGGGGGCCGTCAACGTGCTGTACGGGTCGTCCGCCGGCCTATCGAGCGCGGGGAACCAGCTCTGGAGCCAGGACTCGGCCGGCGTTCTGGGCACCGAGGCGGCCAACGACAGCTTCGGGTTCGCCCTCGCCGCGGGGGACTTCGGGCAGGGGACAGAGGACGACCTCGCGGCGGGCGTGCCGTACGACGATGAAGTGGGGCCGAAGAACGGCGGAGTGGTGAACGTTCTGTACGGATCCTCCGCCGGCCTGTCCGACGCGGGGAACCAGCTCTGGAGCCAGGACTCGGCGGGGGTCCCCGACCAGACCGAGCAAGGCGACGACTTCGGCCGCGCCCTCGCGGTGACGGATATGGGCAACGACACGCACGCGGACCTCGCCGTCGGGGTGCCGAAGGAGGACCTTGGGGCGACGATGGACGCCGGTGGGGTGAACGTGATCTACGGCTCGGACGCCGGCCTGTCCTCGACGGGCAGCCAGTTCTGGGCTCAGGGGCAGGACGGGATCCTGGGGACCGCCTCCACCGGCGACGAGTTCGGATATTCGCTGGTGGCCGCGGAGTTCGGCAACGCCCAGAAGGTGACGGTGGGCGACCTGGCCATCGGCGCGCCGTTCGACGACGAGGCCAGCGCCATCGATGCCGGCGTGGTGAACGTGATCTACGGCGACACCACTGGGCTGAGGTCGGGCCGCAACCAGCTCTGGTCCCAGAACTCGCCCGGTGTGCCCGGGGGTTCGAACGCGGGCGACGAGTTCGGGTTCGCCCTGGGCGCCGGCGAGTTCGGCAACGGCCCCCGTTGGGACCTGGCGATCGGGGTGCCCGGCGAGGACACGGGCGGGGCGGACGGGGGCAAGGCCAACGTCCTGTACGGGTTCGTGCATGGCGGCCTGACCACCACCAGCGCCCAGCTGTGGGGCCAGAACTCGGACGGGATCCTGGACCAGTCGGAGGCCGGCGACGAATTCGGCTCGGCTTTGACCTGATCCATGAGTCTCCTGCAGGGTGTCGGCTCCCCCCGGTGACCTCATGGTTCGTTCCTTGGGTCAGGAACCGGCCTGTGGGCGGTCCATCGCCCAAGGAACGAGGGGGGCAGCCCCGCGCTGGTTCATCGATCCCGCGAGGCGGCAGCATCGCGTGTCGTCCACCGCGGCTTTCCGGGGACTAGCCCACTTTCGTCATTCGAGGTTCCTTTGCACGGGTCGGTAATCCCAGCGCGGTTC
>DASWCX010000389.1:0-4661 GCA_036395815.1 Actinomycetota bacterium
ACGAGCTCTCGATACAGCATCCAGGCCTTCGACGTCCCCAGTTCGCTGCGGTCAAGGGACTTATCGAACCGAACCCTACCCGGAGCACCGCTCGATCAGGGAGTGGTCGCCCCGGGGAGATGACGTCGCATCGAATCCCACCGCCCACAGGTCGCCCGGAACCCCTCCGACACCGGACAACGCATCGGAGAGGTCGCCCGGGTTGGCCGAGGGAACGATCGACCAGGCCGATCCGTCCCAGTGCTCCGCCAGGGTCAGGGTGGCGGAGTCGCCCACGGCCCAGACGTCGTTCGGGGACGACTCGAGCACGTCGTTGAACACATTTGTCTGGCCCGTGCCGCCGATCGTCGCGGTGGCGCTCCACACGGTCCCGTCCCAGTGCTCGGCCACGGGCATCGTTCCCTCGCCGGACCGGATGCTGCCCACCGCCCACACGTCTGACGAGGACGATCCGGTGATCCGCGTGAGGTACGTGCCCCCGACTTGGCCGGGCAGCTTGACGACGCTCCAGGCCGACCCGTTCCAGTGCTCCACCAGTGGATGCACGATGAGGGTTCGACCCTCGAAGCTCCCCACGGCCCAGACGTCGGAGGGCGAAAGGGACAGGACCCCAAGGAGCCTGTCGATCTTCCCGACGTTCGGGCTGGGCACGAGGGTCCATTGCACCCCATCCCAGTGATAGGTGAGCGTGCGGGTCGAGCTGTCCTGCGCGACGGACGACCCGACCGCCCATCCGTCCGAGGAACTGGACATGCTGACGTCCTCCAGGACGGCGAAACTCCCCGGCTGCGACGGCAGCGTTATCACCTTCCAGGCGGACCCGGTCCAGTGCTCCACGACTGCCCGCTGGTTCTGGGGCGCATCGTTGTCTGTCCCCACAGCCCAGGCGTCGGAGGATGAGAGGGCGGTGGTGGCGAAGAGTGTCGCCGAAGGTTGCGGGTTCGGGACCACGGTCCACGCGGCCCCGTCCCAATGCTCGATGCCCCAGCCCACAGCCCACACGTCGGAGCTCGAAGCGGCGGAGACGTCGTCCAGAAGATGGACGTCGGGGGCGCGGACCTGCGTCCAGCCGCCGCACGGGGCCGTGGCAGCCGCGGGCGCATCCGGCACGGCGGCCCACCCGACGACAGCGATCGGGAACACGAACAGAGCAAGGAAGCCGCGCAAACCCTTCATCGATGCGCCTCCCCATGAGCTGCGGCCGACGTCTCGCCGATCCTACCCCCGGCTGCTCGCCCCTGCTCGAGCTGATTGCCGAAGGTCGTACGGGCGGTCGACGAGAAGCGCGGAGCCCGGTAACCTCGCGCTCGTCGCCGTGAGAGGAGGTCGGCCGCCGATGCCCGAGGGGCCATTCTCGGATCCGCCGCCCGAGGAGGTCGAACGGCCGCCGGGACGGCATCCCTCCGAGATGGAGGGTCCCGGTGCCGGTCGCGGCCGGGCCCGGTGGGTCTGGGTCGCGGCCGTTCTCGCCGGCGTGGGGATGCTGGCCGCGCTGTTCGGCTTCGGGCTCAGCACCGATCCAACGCTGATCCGCTCCCCCCTCATCGGCAGGGCCGCGCCCGGCTTCGACCTGCCCACCCTGGACGGGAGCGCCTCGGTGCGGCTCTCGTCGCTCCGCGGCCAGATCGTGGTGCTGAACTTCTGGGCCTCGTGGTGCCCGCCCTGCCGCACCGAGCATCCTGCCCTTGCTGCGACGTGGATCCGGTTCCGGGACCAGGGCGTGGTGGTGGTGGGCGTCTCGTTCCAGGACCGCCCGCAATCCGGGCTCGACTTCGCCCGTGATCTCGGCGGCGACTGGCCGTTGGTCCAGGATCCCGGGGCCCGCACGGCCCTGGACTACGGGGTGACCGGCCCCCCGGAGACGTTCGTGATCGATCAGCGGGGGAGGGTGGCCACGAAGTTCTTCGGACCGGTCTCCTATGTCGGCCTGACCGAGGCCATCACGAAGCTCCTGGAACGAGCGCCGTCATGACCTCGTCGGCCGAACGGCCCGCCCGGATGTCCCCCCGCCGGCTTCGTCTCGCGGCCGCGATGCTGGCGGGGGCGCTGCTGGCCGCGAGCCTCGCCCTGGCGGTGGTGGCGCTGCGGTCGCCGGCCCGGCCGGCCACGCTCGAGGGACGGGTCCGGGCTGTGGCCTCCACGCTGCGCTGCCCGGTCTGCCAGTCGCTGTCGGTGGCGGACTCTCCCTCGAGCCTGGCCCGGCAGATGCGGGCGGAGATCGCTTCCGACCTGCGCGCGGGAAGGACCCCGGACCAGATCCGGGCGACGTTCGTGAGGTCCTACGGCGACTGGATCCTGCTGTCGCCGCCCAGGCACGGGCTGGACCTCGTCCTGTGGATCGCGCCGGCGGCGCTGTTGCTGGCGGGGCTGGCCGCGGCGGGGGTGGCCGTCAGACGCTGGACGCTGGGCGGGGGTGGCTGGGGGGCCAGGACGAACGCCGAGGAACCGGCCGGGCCTGACCTGTCGGCCGCCGACCGGAGGCTCCTCGACCGCGCCCTCGCCCACGCCGAGGCGGAGGATCCGGAGTGACGTTCTTGATGCTCCCGGTGGCCGCCCTGCTGGCCGGCGTGGCGGCGATCGGCGTGATGCGTCCGTTCCGCAGGCCGGGGCAGCTCGCCCTGGACCGGATGACCGATCCGCTGGAGGACGAACGGGCCGGCCTCCTTCGAGCCCTGAGGGACCTCGACCAGGAGCGTGCCACCGGGCTTCTGGCAGAGTCGGACTACCGGTCCCTGCGGGTGGAGACCGAGCGACGGGCCGTCGCCGTCCTTCGGGCCCTGGAGGCCCGAGACGGCGCCGGGCAGCTCGCCGCCGATCTGCGCGACCTTCGAACCCGGCCGTCGCCGAACGGTGCGGGATCGTCCGCCCGCAGCCGAAGGCGGACACTCGTGGTCGCCCTCGCCGGCGCGGCTGCGGTGGCGGTCCTGGTCCCGGTGCTGGCCGGAGCGGTGCACGACCGCTCGGGAGGAGCGCCCGCCACGGGCACGAACCAGGCGGATCCGCTCTCGTTTTTCCTCGATCGCGTGCGCCAGCATCCGGGGGACGTCGCGGCGAGGCTGGACCTGGCCGGCGCCTATCTCCAGGAGGGCGACGTCCAGGATTCGGTGGCCCAGTACCTGTCGGCGCTGAAGATCGACCCTCGGAACCCCGAGGCCAGGGCCACCCTGGGGTTCCTGCTGTACCGGTCGGGCCACGCCGACGAGGGGCTGAAGGCGGTGAACCAGGCCCTGGCCGTGGACCCGACCTATCCGGAGGCCCTGTACTTCAAGGGCGTCATCATGCTCGAGGGCCTGCACCAACCTGGCCCCGCGGCCGAGGCGTTCAGGGCCTACCTCTCCGCCGCGCCGTTCGGCTCGCGCCGGCAGGAGGTCCAGACGTTGCTGGCGAAGGCCGAACGCGACGCCGGAGGCTGAGTCGGGTCAGCGCCTTTCGGACCCGCGCTACCCGCGGCCGTCCAGGCGGACCGAGAACGGATCCCCCGGGCCCCATTCACGCCACCCGTCCTGGTCGTGGAGCCGGGCCTTCCCGAGCCCGATCACGGTCCACTCGGTGCCGTCGCCGACGGCGGCCGTTCGTTCGTCGACGGCGAACAGCCGGTGATCGGGGGGGACCGCCGCGGCGAACAGCGTCTGGAGTCCCGGGATGTAGGTGTCGAGCCTGTCCCAGTGCGGGCCGAACACCACCTTCGGGAACAGCCCCAAACCGAGCCGCCAGATGTCCTGGGTGAAGTCCCTGATCGAGCTGTCCGGCGCCAGCTCGCCGAGCGCCGAGATCCCCGCGCTGCACCCCGCGTAGCCGAGCCCCTGGTCGATCCCGTCCACCACGGCCCGCCAGAACGGCGTGTCGGCCAGGACGCTCGCGAGGTACGCGGGGTTCCCGCCGGAGAAATAGACGCTCGACCCCTGGCCGAGCCTGGCCGCCAGCTCCGGCCTCGAGGCATCCTCCCGCGTCTTGAGCGGCACCACCTCGGCGGCGATGCGCTGGCGTTCGAAGTGGTGCAGGCCCATGTCGGCCCACCGGGTGAACACCTCGTCGCCCTCCGGGGCGCTGGCGGTGGGCAGGATCAGGACGGGGCCCTCGGGCCGGGCCACCCGGCCGAGCATCCACCGGTCCATCTCCTCGCTCCAGGGTTCGAACTCGCCGGAGCCGAGCAGGGCGTAGGAACGGGTCATCCGGCCTCCGCCGGGCTGGCGGCCGGACGGAGCTCCGCGTCCAGCCGCCGGCCCAGCTCGACGGCGACGTCGAGCGTCGCATCGACGTCGTCCGCCTCGGTCCGGTAGTTCACGATGCACGCCCGAAGGGCCCACCTCCCGTCGAGCAGCGCGTTCGAGCAGAACGCCCGCCCGTCGCGTTGGATCTCGGTCATCAGCCGCTCGTTGAGCTCGCTCACGTACGCGTCGCGGTCCGGTCCCTCGGTCAGCCCCGGCGGCACGTACCGAAAGCAGCAGATGGAGAGCCCGACCGGCGAGGCCAGCTCCAGCTCCGTATGCTCCTCGACCTTCGCCCCCATGTACCGGGCCAGGGCGGCGTCGTGCGCGATCCGCGCGGCGTAGGCCCGCCGGCCGTGGGCCAGCAGGGAAACCCACACCTTCAGGGCCTGGAATCCCCGGCTGAACTGGGGCCCCAGCGAGTTGAAGTCGACGCCGGGAACCGCCCGGTCG
>DASWCX010000390.1:0-1868 GCA_036395815.1 Actinomycetota bacterium
CCCTTCGCTGGACCGGGGAACCGCCACCCCGGTCGCGCCCGAACTTCCCGAGGCCGCGCTCGGCACGGCCAGAGACAGCGCCGTGGCCGCGGCGGCGGCGATCCATACGACCCTGCCGGGGAGGTGCGACGATGAGCCCATTGGGCCCCCTTTCTCCGCCGCCGGCCGTTCGGGTCCCGCTGCCCGAACCTGGCGGACGGGTAGTGGTGGGAGGGGTGTAGCCCCTCCAGAGGCCGGAGTCAAACGCTCACCTGACACCGATCGGATCGGTTCGTGGGCGGGAGGCGATCCGGACGAGCCGGGGTGCGCCCCGTCCCGAAGGCTGAGACACGGGCGGCGGGCGGCCTCAAACGACCGCCCGCCGCCCGGGCTCGACGTTCCCTCGGCGACCGAAGGGGCCGAACGAAGGGCGTGGGGCTCGAAACCCTCGAGGTCAGCTCGTGGTGGCCTCCCCCGCGCTGGCCCGAGCGGGCCTGGAAAGCCCGGGTCTGCCGGCGAAAGGACCGCCCGTCCCCAATTCAGTGGTGTTGAGGACGGTGATTCCGTCCGTGGCGTAGCCACCCAGGCAGAACATCTTCGTGCCGAGCAGGACACCCGCGTGGTTGCGACGGGCCGTGTTGAACGCACCGTCGTCAGACCACGTGTTGGTGCCGGAGGAGTAGACGTAGGTGTCGGGCAGGGTCGCGGGCCACTGGCCGCACCCGGCGAGAACGAAGTCGTTGGCCAGCGGACCTGCGGTGAAGGAGAAGGCCTGGGACTCGTCGCATCCCTGCGGCAGGTCCGCGACCCCAGCGTCGTTCCAGCCCCCCGAGGGGGGCTTCCAGGCCTCCACGATCGACTGAGCGAAGAGGGACCCGCCCACGTTGGTGTCGCCGCCGATGGCGTAGACCCGGCCGCTCAGGACCGCCGGGGAGATGTAGCCACGGGCCAGGTTCAGGTCCGGCCCCTGCTTCCACCGTGTGCCAGCGGCGTTCTTCGGGAAGTAGACCCAGGTCTGGGCCGAGTTCTCATCGGCCACACAACCGCTCGACGAGAACGCCACACCGCCGAGGACGATGGCGTGGTTGGCCACCGTGGCCACCCCCATCGCCGGGAGGCTGACGCAGCCGCTCGGGGTCGTCCCCGGCCATGGGTCGCTAGTGACGACGCCTGTCGTCATGGTTGCCGGGAAGAAAACCTGGACGGTATTCACGATGTTGCCAAGGTTGTCCCGTCCTCCGAAGATGTAGAAACCCAGCCTGCCGCTGGCGTCCGTGAGCGCGGAGATCTGGTAGTTGGACACCGGGACCGGCATGTCGATGCCGGTGTCGGTGTACGTCTGCGCAACGGTGTCGTAGTACCAGATGGATCCGTCGGTGGAGTTGTCGAAGGCCCGGAACCCCAGGAAATAGACCCGGTTCGCCGGCCTGTAGAGTTCGCCGTCGAATCGGGTGGCACCCCCGCCTCCGAACGGGATGGCAGGCCCGTACGCCCACGTCACGGAGGTCTGCGGCGACCTGGGCTGGGCCTGTCCCGGGATGGCCCATACCGAGGCGACGAGACCCACGGCCAGCCCGAGAACGAGCACATGCCGATGTTTCATCCCAACCTCCTCTCTCCCCCCCCGGGAACCCCAGTGGTTCCCCCCAAGTTCGTTCAGGCGGATTCAATGCACGATGCTGCCGGGCCGTCAAATGCGGGCCTGCGCCGGATGCGTAGATGCGGGCTGGTTCCGTTTGCGCAGTCGGATCGTCGGTTGCATGAAGCGTCAGGTCCCCGCGGTCAGAACCTCGGCCCTCGGGCCGGTTCCGGGAAGCAGCCAGTACACGGCAAGGCCGGCGAAGATCGCCAGGCTCACGTAGGGCTGGACGAACGCGATCAGGGTGGCC
>DASWCX010000391.1:0-2267 GCA_036395815.1 Actinomycetota bacterium
TCGCGCCGTTCGCTACCTTCGGCTGGTCCGTGAACCCCGGTGCCGACGCCACCCACACCGTCACCTTGACCACCCGACGGACCCGGTCGAGCGAGCCAAGCTCGGCCCGGAGCGCCGAGAGGATCTGGAGCGCGCATCGCCGGGCGGCCTCGGCCCCGGCCGGAACGTCCACCTCCGCGCCGAGCTTGCCCGACCACATCAGCGCGCCCTCGGACAAGGGGACCTGCCCGGCGGCGAAGGCGAGGTTCCCGGTCACCACGACGGGGACGTAGGAGGCGAGCGCCTGGGGCGCCGGAGGAAGCTCGAGGGACAGCTCCGCCAACCTGTCTTCCGCGCTCATGCGCGGGAGGTTACCTCAGGCGAGATGGAGGCCGCGTTCGCGTTCCCGGTGGCGCAGCAGGAGCCGCCGTTCGAGCTCGTTGAGCCCGCCCCAGATCCCGTGCGGTTCGCGGGTCCGGATGGCGTACTCGAGGCATTCGACCCGGACAGGGCATCCCGCGCAGATGGACTTGGCCCCCCGCTCGCGGGCGTCCTTCTCGTCCTTCGTCTCGAAATGGTTCGGCGCGAAGAAGAGGGCGGCGTCCTCCCCGCGGCACGCTGCCCGCCACTGCCATCCGTAATCCCAGGTCTCGGTGGCCACCACAAGAGGCCGTTTCGGCCGCCCCTCCTCCAGGTCCGCGTCTTCGCTCAGTTGTTCGTACAGGGACGCGTGGGAGCTTGGGTTCGTTCCCGGGAAGGCCGTCAGTTCACCAAAACCGCACAAAAAGCTACTGCGGCTCCTCCTCCACCCGCAGGATGAGGCCGTCGATCCCCTTCACCCGGACCCGGCGCCCGGCCGGGATCGGGCCGTCCATCGACCGGGCCCGCCACAGGGTGCCCTTCACGTAGACCCCGCCCTCGGGGTTCAGGTCGCTCCGGACCTCGCCGGTCAGGCCCACCAGGCCGACCTGGGCGGTGCGAACCCGCTCCCTCGCCTTCAGGGCCACCGTCATCCCGAATCCGAACAGCAGGAGGCCCGCGATCGTGGCCAGGATCACCAGCCAGAGCGAGAGGTCCACCGCCGGGGCCACGCCCCGCCAGGCAAGCAGCGACCCGGCGAGGAAGGCTGCGGTCCCGGCGAGGGTCAGCACGGCCACCCGCTTGATCACGACGTCGAGGGCCTGTCCGCCCACGCCGGCCAGCAGCAGGGCAAGGCCCACCCAATGAACGGGCACCACCGTCAGCCCGTAGCCGGCGAAGCCAAGCGCAACCGCTCCGGCGATCCCGGCCATGCCCAGGCCCGGCTGGGTGAACTCGAACGCCACGCCCCACAGTCCGATCAGCAGCAGGACGTAGGCGGCCGTGGGAGTGCTCACCGCGTGCAGGACCCGGTCGACGAACCCGATCTCCTCGAACCGGGTGACCACCGGGCGATCGGTGCGGTTCAGCGTGGCCAATGAGACCGGGCCTCGGGAGGTCCGGACCTGCCGGCCGTCGATCCTGCGGAGCAGATCCGGGACGGTGGCCGCCACCACGACTGCCGCTCCCGAGCGCTGGGCCGGGCCGGCGGCCAGGGCGGCGCCGTCGACCAGGCGGCGCACCACCTCCGTCGGGATCCCGGAGGCGGCCGCCAGCGCCTGGAGCTGCCGGGCTCGTTCCGCGACCGGGGCGGGCCGTTCGAGGGCAGCCTTCGTGGCCAGGTCGAAGGGTCGGGCGGGGCCGACCCCGGCGCCCGGGGAGATGGCCACCAGATCGGAGGCGTAGACGAGGAACAACGCCCCGCCCTCGGCCCGCGCGCCCGAGGGCCCGACCCAGGCGACGACCGGCACCGAGACCGTCCGCAGGAACCCGGCCAGCCGCTCGGCCTGATCGCCGAAGGTGCCCCGGGAGTCCACCTGCAACACGACGGTCGCTCCGTCGCGGTCGGCGGACTTGATGGCCCCCCGGACGAAGGACGAGAGGGCCGGATCGATCACGCCCTGCACCTTGATCACGTCGACCTGCGGTTCGGTGGACGCGGCGTGGCTCGACGGCGCCGACACCAGGAGGCCGACCAGGGCGAGGAGCAGGACGAGGCGCCTTGGGTTCACGCTCACCGGGCCGATTCTACGGGCGGCTGGGGCCCTCAACGCCTCGTGCCACCGCCGCCGTCCCGGCGATCGGCCGCCGGTAGAGTGGCGCCCCGTGAAGTGGCGCGAGGTGCTCGACCACCCCGTCCTGATCGTCTCCGGCAAGGGCGGGACGGGCAAGTCCACGGTGGCGGCCGCGCTGGCCATGGCGGCGGCGCG
>DASWCX010000392.1:0-2656 GCA_036395815.1 Actinomycetota bacterium
GCTCACCCTCGACGTGCACCCGGGAGATCGCATCCTGATCTGTTCCGACGGTCTGACCGGGATGCTCGACGAGGACAGCATCAAGGAGATCCTGGAGTCCGAACCCGACCCCCAGAAGGCGTGCGACCGGCTGGTGGAGCAGGCCAACGCGGCCGGAGGCGATGACAACATCACGGTCATCGTGATCGACGCCCAAGATGGCGACGGCGGCGGTAACGGCGACGGCGGGACCACCGGCCGAACGGCCACGGCCGAGCCGGTCGGGGACGGTTCCACCGCAACGGAGGAACCCGCCGCGCCGGCCGGCGAACGAGCCGAGGGCGCCCGGCCAGGCCGTCGGCGGCGACGGCGGCGGCGGATCCTAGCCCTCGCCGTGGTCGCCCTCGTGGTGATCGCCGGGATCGTGGGCGTTCGGATCTACCTCTCCCAGCAGTGGTACGTGGGCGACGCGGACGGGAAGGTCGCCATCTACAACGGCATCCCGGCGAAGGTGCTGGGGTTCGAGCTGTCGCACGTGGATGAGACCACCGGGCTCTCGGCCACCCGGGCCGAGCGGCTCCAGCCCTGGCACGACCTCGGAGACGGCATCACCGCGGGAAGCCTCGAGGAGGCCAGGAGCATCGTGGACCAGATCGAACGCGACCTCGGACAGTCGGCCGGAGCTTCGGGATGACGCTCGTGGCCCCGGGGCGCGCCGCCCGTGACGAACGCACTGCCGAGGGAGGCCGCCGGTGCAGGTGAGCGCGCCCATCCCCGGCCGCCAGGGGACCCAGCTGGCCCTCACGATCCTCGCCATCGTGCTCTCGGTCGGGGCCTACGCGCTGGTCACCATGGGCACCACGGGCAGCACCCCGGCCGACGTCGGGGGGTTCGTGGCCACCGTCGCCGTGGCCTACATCCTGGCCCATCTCCTGGTGGTCCGGCTGGCCCGGGGAGCGGACCCTGTGCTCCTCCCCACCGCCGCCGTCCTGGCCGGCCTGGGATACGCCGTCATCTACCGGCTCGATCCGGGACGGGCCTCCGACCAGTTCGTCTGGCTCATGGTGGGGCTCGGCGCGTTCGCCCTCACCCTGGCGGTGATCCGCGACCACCGATCGCTGGACGCCTACACGTACACGATCGGGCTGGCCGGCCTCCTGTTCCTGCTGCTCCCGATCGCCCCGGGGATCGGCGAGACCATCAACGGGGCGCGGCTGTGGATCCACTTCGGGCCGCTGGCCTTCCAGCCGGCCGAGATCGGCAAGGTCCTGATCGTCATCTTCCTGGCCTCCTACCTCAACGCGAAGAAGGAGCTGCTGGCCCTCGCCACCCGCCGGATCGGGCCCCTCCGCCTCCCCGAGCCTCGGTACCTGGGCCCGCTGCTGGTGGCGTGGCTGGTCTCCCTGGCCGTGCTGTTCATGGAGAAGGACCTGGGCTCGTCGCTGCTGTTCTTCGGCATCTTCGTGATCATGCTGTGGGCCGCCACGGGACGGGCCAGCTACCTGGTGCTGGGCCTGGTCATGTTCATCGTGGGCGCGGCGATCGGCTACGCGGCCTTCGCCCACGTGCAGGACCGAGTGGCGATCTGGCTGCACGCCCTGGAGCCGAAGTACGTTCACGACAAGGGCTACCAGCTGGCCCAGTCCGAGTTCGCCATGGCCACGGGGGGCATCGGCGGGACGGGGCTGGGGCGCGGCCATCCCGGCCTGATCCCGTCGGCCCCCACCGACTTCATCTTCGCCGCGGTCGGTGAGGAGCTCGGCCTGTTCGGCTCGACTGCGGTGCTTTTGCTGTACTTCGTGCTGGCGAGCCGGGGGTTCAAGATCGCCCTGTCCCGGGTTGACGGGTTCGGCAAGCTGCTGGCGGTGGGGCTCACCAGCGCCCTGGCCTTCCAGACCTTCATCATCGTGGGCGGGGTCACCCGGTTGATCCCGCTCACTGGCATCACGCTCCCATTCGTCTCCTACGGCGGCTCGAGCCTGGTGTCGAACTTCGTCCTGCTGGCACTGCTGGTCCGGGTGTCGGCCCCGTTACCGGCCCACGCCCGGAGGTTCGATCCGCGGGGGCGCCCGGCGGGATCACCGCGGCCGGCCCCGGCGGCCTCGCCCGGCCCGGAGGAACCGGGATGATCGACCGGCAGATCCGGCGCCTGGCCCTGGCCTTCCTGGTCCTGTTCGTCTTCCTGCTGGCGCAGGTGAACTACCTTCAGGTGTTCGCGTCGAACCGCCTGGCGAACAACCCGGCGAACCAGCGCCTGCTGCTCGAGGAGTACGACGTCGATCGGGGCAACATCCTGGCCCGGGACGAACGCACGGTGCTGGCCAGGAGCAGGCCCACCAGCGGGCAGCTGAAGTACCTGCGCACCTACCCCGATGGGTCGCTGTACGGACAGATCACCGGCTACTACTCGGTGGTGTACGGCAGGAGCGCGCTCGAATCCGCGTACAACGACTACCTGGCCGGGCGGGCCGCCGAGCTGCTCCCCCAGAACCTGGTCGACGAGATCCTGGGCCGGCCCAAGCGGGGGGCCACGGTGGTCACTACGATCGATCCGGTGCTCCAGAGAACGGCGGCGCACGCGCTGGGGAACCTGCCCGGCGCGGTGGTGGCCATGGACCCGAAGAGCGGCCAGATCCTGGCGATGTACGCGAACCCCGCCTACGACCCCACCCCACTC
>DASWCX010000393.1:0-15281 GCA_036395815.1 Actinomycetota bacterium
CGCGCGAGCTGGGGGAGGCGGTGGCCGCCGGCGAGGGGCGCCTGGTCCGCCGCCTGGACGACCTCCGCGATCACCCCATCGCCGCCCACCGCATCCGGTGCCACGGCGACTACCACCTGGGACAGGTCCTGTGGACGGGCAAGGACTTCGTGATCATCGACTTCGAGGGGGAGCCGGCCCGGCCGCTGGGCGAACGGCGGATCAAGCGATCTCCGCTCCGCGACGTGGCCGGGATGATCCGTTCCTTCCACTACGCGGCCTACACCGCGCTGGCCAGGGAGATGGAGGACAGGCTGAACCGGGACAACCCCTCGTACCTGGAGCCGTGGGTCCTGCTGTGGTACGCGTGGGTCTCGGCCTCGTTCCTGAAGTCGTACCTGGCCGCGGCCCGCCCGGCCGGGTTCCTTCCCGCCACGGACGGGCAGACCCGGCTGTTGCTCGAGACGCTGATGCTCGACAAGGCCCTGTACGAGCTGCGCTACGAGCTCAACAACCGCCCCGGCTGGGTGAGGATCCCGATGCAGGGCCTGCTCCAGCTCCTGGAGAACCCGGAGTGACGGCGGCGGGACCGGCCCGCCCCGCCGCGCTCCTCCCGGCCCTGGCCCACCTCTACGGGGTCCAGACGAGGTTCACCAACGCCGCCCACCGCCGGGTGGTGTGCCCGCCGGATGCCGTGCTGGCCGGACTTCGAGCCCTCGGCGCGCCGGTGGAGACCATGTCGGACGTGCCCGAGGCCCACCGGGCGCGGCGCCTGGAGCTGTGGCGGCGAACGGTGGAGCCGGTGACGGTGGCCTGGGACGGACGGTTGCCCGCGAGTCTCCCCGTTCGGCTCCCCGAGGCGTTGGCCGACGACCTCCACGACCCGGTGGTCGAATCGGAGGTCGGCTCGGCTATGCCGTGGGGCACGGCGTCGGCCGGACCGCTGACGGTGCTTCGCAAAGAGGATGTCGAGGGCGAGGCCTTCGTCGAGTTCGCCCTGCCGCTCGCCAGGCGCGAGGGCGCGGGCCGGCTCCCGTTCGGCTATCACACGCTCCGGCTGCACGCGGGCTCGACCGAGGCGACCTCACTGGTCATCTCCGCCCCCCGGCGGGCCAGGGCGCAGCCCGGCCGGACGTGGGGCGTGTTCCAACCGCTGTACGCCCTGCGCTCGGAGCGGAGCTGGGGGGTGGGAGACTTCTCCGACCTCGAGGAGCTCCTTCACTGGGTGGCGGGGTTGGGGGGGAGCATGGTGGCGACCTTACCGCTGCTGGCCGCCTTCCTGGACCGGCCGTTCGAGCCGAGCCCGTACTCTCCGGCCAGCCGACTGTTCTGGAACGAGCTGTACGTGGACGTCACCCGGGCCCCCGAGCTGGAGCGCTCCCCGGCGGCCCGTTCGCTGCTCGCGTCCCGGGCCCTGCGGGCCGAGATCGGCCGGCTCCGGTCCGCTCCCGTCATCGACTACCGCCGGGCCATGGCCGCCAAGCGGAAGGTCCTGATCCTCCTGGCCAGGAGCTTCTTCGACGCCGGCGGGTCCGGGCGCCGCGAAGCTTTCCGGGCCTTCTTGCGGTCGAGCCCAGGCGCGGCCGACTACGCCAGGTTTCGGGCGGCATGCGCCCGCCACGAAGGTCCGTGGAGCGGATGGCCCAGGGCCCAGCGGGACGGCCGGCTCCCCGCGGACGGCGGCGACGAGGACGTCCGGCGCTACCACCTCTACGCGCAGTGGCTGGCGGACGAGCAGATCGAAGGGTTGGCCCGGAGGACCCGCCAGGCCGGCAGCGGCCTGTACTTCGACGCTCCCCTGGGGGTGAACGCGGACGGCTTCGACGTGTGGCTCGAACGGACCGCGTTCGTCCTCGGCGCCGCGACCGGGGCTCCGCCCGACCTGTTCTTCCAGGGGGGGCAGAACTGGGGATTCCCTCCGCCGCATCCCGAGGGGATCAGGGAGCAGGGGTACCGGTACTTCATCGCCTCGATCCGGCACCTGCTCCGGCACGCCGACGTGGTTCGCCTGGACCACGTGATGGGCCTGCACCGCCTCTACACCATCCCGCTGGGGTCGGATCCGCGGGAGGGCGTGTACATCCGATACCGGCCCGACGAGCACTACGCCATCCTGGCCCTGGAGTCCCACCGCAGCGGGACCGTGATCGTGGGCGAGGACCTGGGCACCGTCCCCGAGTACGTTCGCTCGGCGATGGCCGCCCACGGGATCTACCGGACCTTCGTGCTCCAGTTCCAGCTGCGGGGGGACCGGAGGCGAGCGATCAAGCCCATCCCTCGCCACTCGATGGTCGGGCTGAACACCCACGACCTGCCGCCGTTTGCCGCGTTCTGGCGCGGCCTCGACATCGGGCCGCAGGAGTGGGGCGGGCGAGCCAGCCGTCGGGATGCGGCCGCCCGGCGGCAGCGAGCCAGGGTCAGGGAAGCGCTCGCCGACTACCTGAGGCGCCGCGGCCTGATGGGGAAGGACGCCGGGCCTCGGGCCGCGCTCCGGGGCGCCCTGGCGTACATGGCCTCCAGCGAGGCCCGGATGATGACGGTGAGCCTGGAGGACCTGTGGCTCGAGACCCGGCGGCAGAACGTGCCCGGAACCGTCGGCGAGCATCCGAACTGGCGCCGGCCGGCCAGGTACGCCTTCGAGGAGTTTCGCGGGATGCGGGCAGTGGTGGGTACCCTTGACAAGGTGGACCGACTGCGCAGAGACGGGACGAAGGCGTGAGCGGCGACGAAGGCCCGACGGGCCCCACGCCGCGGCTCTCGGATACCTCCGACCGGCCCGAGGCCACCCTTCTGTCCTCCGAGGACCTCCACTGGTTCAACGAGGGCACCCATTCCCACCTGTACGAGAAGCTCGGCGCCCACCCGCTCACGGTGGACGGAGCGGCGGGGACCTACTTCGCCGTCTGGGCCCCCGACGCTCGATCCGTCTCGGTGATCGGCGACTTCAACGGATGGGAGAAGGGTGCCCATCCGCTCCGGGCCAAGGAGCGCTCCGGGATCTGGGAGGGCTTCCTTCCCGGAATCGGTCCGGGCACGCTGTACAAGTTCCACGTCGCCTCGCGGCTGGACGGTTTCGTGGTCGACAAGGCCGACCCCTTCGCGTTCCGGTCGGAGGAACCGCCGAAGACGGGGTCGGTGGTGTGGGATCTGGCCTACCCGTGGGAGGACGGCGAGTGGATGGGGGCGCGGGGGGGACGCAACAGCCTGTCCGCCCCGATGTCGATCTACGAGGTGCACCTCGGCTCGTGGATGCGGGGCGAGGACAACCGGATGCTCGGGTACCGCGAGCTGGCTCCGCGTCTGATCGAGTACATGCGGAGGATGAACTTCACCCACGTGGAGTTCCTGCCGGTCATGGAGCATCCCTTCTACGGCTCCTGGGGCTACCAGGTCACCGGCTACTTCGCCCCGACCGCCCGGTACGGGACGCCGCAGGACCTCATGTTCCTGATCGACCGGCTGCATCAGGCAGGCGTGGGGGTGCTCCTCGACTGGGTGCCGGCCCATTTCCCGCGCGACGAGCACGGACTGGCCTACTTCGACGGCACCCACCTCTACGAGCACGCCGACCCGCGCAAGGGGTTCCACCCCGACTGGAACAGCTACATCTTCAACTTCGGCCGGAACGAGGTGCGCAGCTTCCTGACCTCGAGCGCGATGCACTGGCTCTCCACGTATCACGCCGACGGCCTGCGAGTGGACGGAGTGGCCTCGATGCTCTACCTCGACTACTCGCGGCCGGCGGGCGAGTGGGTGCCGAACGAGTTCGGAGGACGGGAGAACCTCGAGGCCATCTCGTTCCTCCGGGCGCTGAACGCCGAGGTGTACCTGGCCCACCCGGACGTCCAGACCATTGCGGAGGAGTCGACGGACTGGCCGATGGTCTCCCGGCCGACGTATCTGGGCGGCCTCGGGTTCGGGCTCAAGTGGGACCTGGGATGGATGCACGACACGCTGAAGTACATGTCGCTCGACCCGGTGCACCGGTCCTACCACCACGGCAACGTGACCTTCCGCCAGATCTACGCGGGGTCCGAGAACTACGTGCTCCCGCTCTCCCACGACGAGGTGGTCCACGGCAAGGGCTCCCTGCTCGGGAAGATGCCGGGAGACGAATGGCAGCGGTTCGCCAACCTCCGCCTGCTGTTCGGCTACATGTACGCCCAGACGGGCAAGAAGCTCATATTCATGGGCGGGGAGTTCGGACAGCGTCGGGAGTGGAACCACGACGACAGCCTCGAATGGCACCTGCTCGACTCGCCCATGCATGCGGGGGTGCAGCGATGGGTCGAGGACCTGAACCGGCTCTATCGTGACGAGGTGGCCCTTCACGAGCTGGACGCCGACCCCTCGGGATTCGAATGGGTCGACGCGAACGACAGCCAGAACAGCGTGCTCACCTTCCTCCGGAAGGGGCGCGCCCCCGGGGACGTGATGCTGGTGGCGTGCAACTTCACCCCCGTGCCGTGCGCGAACTACCTGACCGGGGTACCGGTGGGCGGGACGTGGCGCGAGGTCCTGAACAGCGACTCGGAGCGGTACGGAGGCAGCAACTGGGGGAACCTCGGGACGCTCGAAGCGGTGCCGGTGTCGGTGCACGGACGTCCTCGCGCCCTCAACCTGACGTTGCCTCCCCTGGGGTGCCTGTTCGTCAAGTCGGAGGCCGCGCCGTAGTCGCTCACGTCGGAGCCAGGGGTCAGGGGGGCGGCCGGCCGTGATGCGGGTCTGGCCGGGGGTGCCCTATCCGCAGGGGGCCACGTGGGACGGCCAGGGCGTGAACTTCTCCCTGTTCTCGGAGAACGCCACGGGGGTCGAGCTGTGCCTGTTCGACCACCACGACGATGCGGCCGAGTCGCAGCGGATCACCATCCGAGAACGGACGGACCTGATCTGGCACTGCTACCTTCCCGACGCTCGCCCCGGGCAGCTGTACGGCTATCGGGTGCACGGGCCGTACGAGCCGGAGCAGGGCCACCGGTTCAACGCCAACAAGCTCCTGATCGACCCGTACGCCAAGGCCATCAGCGGGACCATCAGGTGGAGCGACGCCCTCTACGGGTACCCGATCGGGGACACCGAGGAAGACCTCCTGATCGACACGAGGGACAGCGCCGGGTCGATGCCGAAGTGCGTGGTGGTCGACTCGGCGTTCACCTGGGGCGAGGATCGCCCGCCGAAGATCCCCTGGAACCGGACGGTGGTCTACGAGTGCCACGTTCGCGGCTTCACCGTGGTCCATCCGGGCATCCCCGAAGGCATCCGCGGAACCTTTCGGGCCATGACCTACGACCCCGTGGTCGACCATCTGCTCTCGCTCGGGGTCACGGCGGTCGAGCTGATGCCGGTCCACCAGTTCGTCTCCGACCGCCGGCTCGAGGACAGGGGTCTGAGGAACTACTGGGGCTACAATTCCATCGCGTTCTTCGCTCCCCACGCCGGCTACGCGGCCGCAGGGCTCGCGGAGCAGGTGGCTGAGTTCAAGTCGATGGTCAAGGAGCTCCATCGGGCCGGCATCGAGGTCATCCTCGACGTCGTCTACAACCACACCGGGGAGGGCAATCACCTCGGCCCCACCCTGTCGCTGCGAGGGGTGGACAACGCCGCCTACTATCGGCTCACCCCCGACAACTCCCGCTACTACCTGGACTTCACCGGTACCGGCAACAGCCTGAACATGCTCCATCCCCGAACCATCCAGCTCATCATGGACAGCCTGCGGTACTGGGTGCTCGAGATGCACGTGGACGGGTTTCGGTTCGACCTGGCGCCGGTCTTGGCTCGCGAGCTGTACGACGTGAACCGGCTGGGAACGTTCTTCGACATCATCCAGCAGGACCCCGTCCTGTCCCAGGTCAAGCTCATCGCCGAACCATGGGACGTGGGTCCAGGGGGGTACCAGGTCGGGAACTTCCCGGTTGGATGGGCCGAGTGGAACGGGAAGTACCGCGACTGCGTGCGGAAGTTCTGGCGGGGCGATCCCGGCCAGGTTCCCGAGCTCGCCTACCGGCTGTCGGGATCCAGCGACCTGTACGCGGGGACGGGCCGGCGGACATACGCCACCATCAACTTCGTCACCGCGCACGACGGGTTCACCTTGAACGACCTGGTCAGCCAGGAGCAGAAGCACAACGAGGCGAACGGCGAGGGCAATCTGGACGGGACCGACGAGAACTACAGCAGGAACTGGGGGGCGGAGGGTCCCACCGACAATCCCCGGATCCGTCGGCAACGGGAGCGGATGAAGCGGAACTTCATCGCCACCCTGATGTTCTCCCAGGGTGTCCGGATGATGCTCGGGGGCGACGAGATGGGCCGGACCCAGCAGGGCAACAACAACGCCTATTGCCAGGACAACGAGATCAGCTGGGTGGACTGGGACCTGGTCGGCCGGAACCGTGGGCTGCTCGACTTCACCCGGCAGTGCCTCCAGATCTTCCATTCGAACCCAGTGCTCAGGCGGCGGAGCTTCTTCACCGGCCGGCCGTCGTCACCGGACGGCGTGAAGGACGTCGCCTGGATCCGGCCCGACGGCCAGGAGATGACGGACGCCGACTGGTCGGACCCGGACAACCACATCCTGGGGATGCTGATCGACGGGCAGGCCACCGACGAGGTCAACGAGCGGGGCCGGCCCGTGTTCGGCGACATCCTGCTGCTCCTGCTGAACGGAGGGCCCAGGTCGCGGTACTTCCAGCTTCCCAAGATCGACGGGCCGGGCATGTGGCACGAGGTGGTCAACACGGCGCGATCCGGCCCCGTCCGGGCGGTGCGGGCCCAAGGCGTGAACCTGGCGGCCCATTCGCTGATCCTCCTGCGGCACGGGGAGCCCGAGGAGCCGGCGAGCCGTCCGTGACCCGCGCTCAAGGGCCTGTCGCCGGTCGACGATGCTTCAGTCGGAACCCTTCCCGGCCGGTTGGAGGATCGGCGTGAGCACCGACTCAGACTCCGTGACGTGGACGCCGCAGGAGTCCGCGAGGCTCCGGGCGCTGGTCCGCGTGGCTCAGGCCGGCGCGATCAGCGGCGATCTCGACGGCGTGCTCGACGCCATCGCCGTGGGCGTGAAGTCCGCGTTCGGCTTCAACGTCGTGCTCAACCTGTACGACGAGGAGCTGGACCGGTATGTGGTCCGCGCCGGGGTGGGCGAAGGGTTCGATGAGCTGGTAGGAACGTGGAGCCCCCGGGCCGAGTTCGAGGCGTTGCTGCTCCCTCGATACCAGGTGGTTCCCGACGTCTACTTCCTTCCCCACGACGACGAGCTCGACTATTCGAGGCTGGGCGCCATCCACACGCCCGACGCGGCCTGGCTCGGACCCGGCCATTGGCACCCGAACGACATGTGCCTGGTGCGGATGCGGACCTCGAAGGGGAAAGCGCTGGGGATCCTGTCGGTCGACTCGACCGGCGATCGGCCCATCCCCGACCATGAGATGTTCGAGGTCCTCCGGCTGTTCGCCGTGGTGGGGGCCAACGCGGCGGAGAACGTGATGCTCATGGCCGAGGTCCGGGCCCTGGAGATCGGCCGGGAGACCGAGAAGCTCCGCCGGGAGCTCCAGGGGGAAGCCACCCTTCGCCGGGCGTTGCTCGAGATCGGGACCCGGGTCGGCACGGCGACGGCGATGGTGGGGGAGGACGTGTTCGGGCTCCTGGCCGAGCGACTGGGCGCCGTCGTGCCCATCAAGTCGCTGACGATCTACGTGATGGATGCGGCGGGGGAGATCCTTCGGCCGAGCTACCACTCGAACGACAACCCGACCGACACCGAGGCGATCATGGCGTTCCCGGTGCCGGTGGGGACCGGGGCCACCGGCACGGCCGGCCTCACGGGTGAGCGGGTGCTGTCGAACGCGGGCCAGGTCGGGCGGCACAGGGTCGAGATCCCTGGATCGACCGAGTCGGATGACCACCTGCTGACGGTCCCCGTGCTGGTGGAGGAGCAGGTCAAGGCCGTGCTCACCCTCCGGCGACCCGATCAGGAATCGCCCTTCACGCCGTCCGAAGCCCGCCGAGCCGAGGTGTTCGCCCAGCACGTGGCGCCCGTCTTCCTGCTCCGGGAGCTGGCCGAGAGCAGGGCGCTGCTGGCCCGCCAGGTGGAGCAGCTCGAGGACCTCAACCGGCTGAAGGACGAATTCGTGGCCAACGTCTCGCACGAGCTGCGGACGCCGCTGACGGCGATCATCGGCAACGTGGTGACCGTCGCCAGCCTCGGCGACATGCTCGGCGTCGACGAACGGCGGGAGCTCTTGATGGCGGCCGAGCGCCAGGCCAAGCGACTGGCCGAGCTGCTGGAGAACCTCCTTTCCGAGTCGCGGCTCGCGGGAATCGCCCCGCCGGTGGTGCCGGTGCCGGTCGACGTGGCATCGTTCCTCGAAGAGGTGGGGGACACCCTCCGGTTCCGGGCTCCGGACCGCCAGATCGAGATCAGCGGCCCGCCCCAGTTGCATTTGGTGACCGATCGGACGCTGCTGTACCGGATCCTGTTCAACCTGGGCGACAACGCGCTCAAGTACTCGGACGGCGCCGTCCGGCTCGTCGCCGTTCCGGACGGCGAGGGGGTCAGGATCGACGTGGTCGATCACGGCGTCGGGATCGCCCCGGCCGACGTCCCCAGGATCTTCGAGCAGTTCGAACAGCTCGACGGCTCGTCGTCCAGGCGGGTGGGGGGCGTCGGGCTCGGCCTCCATCTCTGCGCCAGGGCCGCTGCGGCCCTGGGAGGAAGGATCGGTGTGGAGAGCTTGCCGGGGACGGGGTCGACGTTCTCGGTGTGGATCCCCTACCGCCCCGCCGCCCCGCCGATGGAGGCCCTGGGCGCCGCCGCCCTCGGGTCGACCCCCGGCGGCGCCCGGTAGGAGCGGGTGCCGCCGCAATCGGCCCGGGATGGTCGGCAGATTTTCTCCCGAGGCGCTCAAGTTCCTGGGTGCGTCCTGCCGATAGGCCATTTGAAGGCTGTCTGGTCGAGGTGGTAAGGGGGAACGGATGACGACGCGCGAGCTTCCGCCGTCCGAAGCACGATCCAAGAGTCGGCGCGCGGGCGCCACGATCGTCTTCGTCGCAGCGGCGTTCGGCGCCATGGCGATGCTCTCCGTCCCTCTGGCCAGGCTCCTCCCCTCCCCGGTCAGGCCGTTCTTCACTTTCGCCGCGCCCATCGAAGGGCTTCTCCACCCGAGCCGGGCCTCGACCTCCGGCTCCGGTCCCGGGCACGAGGCCGGGGGCGGAGCACCCTCCGTGCGGGGTCCGTCCGGCCTCACCATTCGGGCGGGCCAGCCGGCATCGGCCCCGATCCCCTCCGGCCCCGGCTCCCCTGCATCCCAGCCTCCAGCGCCCTTCCCATCAGACCGGATCGGTTCGGGTCCCGGGATCCGGGCGAACGGTGGCAGGACGATGTCCACCCGTGATCTGCAGACGCTCTCCGCGCTGAACCTGCTGGTCGACCGGTTCGGGTTCCGCGTCCTGATGCCGCTGCGGAATACGACCGACGTGCTCAGCTCCGCACCCGACGCTCTCGCTCTGATCGTGCGGAACGGCATCTCCGCGCTCCCCCCCGGGGTCACGCCTCCCCTCGTCCACGCCTTGCTGGCCGACCTCCGCCAGGACCTCCCGAAGTTGGTCCGAGACCACCTGCGCCGGCCCGCCTCGCCGTCGCCACCCCGGACGGACCCGCGGCACCGCCCGGAGAACCCATCCGGCAAGCGAGTTCCGCCGAAGCGCCGGCATCACGAGGGAACAGCGAAGTCCAAGCCCAAGCCCAAGCACCAGCGCCCGCGCTGATTGCGACGGAACGCTACCGGCGGGCTCGTTCCCCGGTGAGCACGAGGCCCGACCCGAGGAACCGTTCAGTGATCTGATCGCCGGGCAGCGGCGGGCTCAGGTAGTAGCCCTGGCCCAGCTCGCACCCGTACTCGACCAGGAACTTCCACTGGGCCTCGTTCTCGATCCCTTCGGCCAGCGATTGCATCCCGAGGCTCTGGGCCAGGGCCATCACGGCCCGGACGACGTTCGCCGCCTCATGGTCGTGGGGCAGGTCGTGGATGAACGGCCGGTCGATCTTCAGCACGTCGACCGGCAGGTGCTTGAGCCGGGACAGCGATGAGTACCCCGTCCCGAAGTCGTCGATGGCCAGGCGGAGGCCTCCCTCGTGGAGCGCTGTGAGAACTCGGAGGGTCCGTTCCGGGTCGGCCATGGCGGTCGACTCGGTGATCTCGACCACCAGCCGGTCGGGTTGAATCCCGGTGAGGTCCAACAGGGACAGGATCTTGTCGGCGGCCTCGGGCCGCCACAGCTCCCGGGGCGACATGTTGAAGCTCACCATGGGGTCGAACCCGTGTCCACGCCAGACGGCCAGCTGCCGGCATATCTCCTCGAGCACCCAGTCGCCGATCTCCTGGATCAGCCCGAGCTCCTCGGCCAGCGGGATGAAGTCGTTCGGCGGGATGAGCGGCCCGGCCGGCCGGCGCCACCGCACCAGCGCCTCGACCGCCACGACCTGCCCGGTGGCCAGCTGTGTGAGCGGCTGGTAGTGGAGCACCCATTCCCTCCGGTCCACGGCCTTCCGGAGCCGGGTGGCCAGGGCCAGCTGGTCGACCCCGGCGGCCGTCTCCCGAGTGAATCGGACGAACCCGCCGGGGCCGGTCCGCTTGCTCTGGTACATGGCCGCGTCGGCCTGCTTCAGCAGGGTCCGGGCGTCGACCGCGGTGTCGGGGTAGAGGCTCAGACCGAGGCTCGCCGTGGCGTAGAACTCCGTCCCATAGAGGACGTACGGTCGCCGGAGAGAGTCCTGGATCCGGCGTGCAACGGATTCGGAGAGGGCCGCTGCGGGGGGACTTCCGTCCGGGTCGGGGCCGATCTCCATGTCGGCGAGGAGGACGAGGAACTCGTCGCCGCCCTGGCGGGCCACGATGTCGGCCTCGCGAACCGCCGTCCGGAGCCGGGTGGCCAGCTCCCGCAGCAGCTCATCGCCGGCGGCGTGGCCCAGGCTGTCGTTCACGAGCTTGAAGTTGTCGAGATCCATGTAGAGCACGGCGACGGCCAGGCCCCGCCGCCTGGCCCGGGCCAGGGCGAGGTCGAGGACCTCCTCGAACATCCGCCGGTTCGGCAGGTCGGTGAGCGTGTCGTGGTAGGCGAGGAAGGCGACCTGCTGCTCGGCCAGCTTCCGCTCGGTGATGTCGACCAGTACGCCCTGCCAGAACTGGGCGCGGCCTCCGGCGTCGCGGACGATCGCGGCGTCGTCGCGGACCCAAACCACCCGGCCGTTCTTCGCCACCATCCGGTACTCGGCCTTGAACGGTTCCCCGCTCTCGTTCGACCGCCGGCGCTCCGCCAGGGTCCGCTCTCGATCCTCCGAGTGGAGCAGGTCCACCCACATGTCGGGTTCGGCCGTCCATTCGTCCGGCGAATACCCGAGCACCCGCTCGACCTGGGGGCTGATGTAGACGACCGACCCCCCCGGGTCGACCGCCACCATGTAGGTGATCACGGGCGTCTGCTCGACCAGCAACCGGTAGCGATTCTCGGCCTCCTGCAGCCGGCTCACCTCGCGCTCCCGTTCGACCATCCGGCGCCGGCGCTCGCCGGAGAGCTCCTCGGAGAAGAGGCCGCCTCCCAGGGCCAGCAGGAGCCCCACGCCCACCCGCAGGGCCAGCTCCACCGGCTGCTTGGGCACGTTCGAGACCGAGGCGGAGAGGTTCTCGACCGCCACGTAGCCGATCGACGTCACCAGCCACGCCAGCAGGCCCCCGGTCACGCCGAGCACGGCTCCCCCTTCGGCCTGCACCACGACGACCAGCGCCAGGACGTAGCGGCGGGGATCGAAGGCGAACAGCGCGAGCGTCCCGAACACCGCCAGGGTGTCGACGGCCAGGCCGGCCACGGCGAGCCGGCGGGAGTTTCGGAAGCGGGCGGTCAGCTGGGCGATGGCGATCGGGACCGGGATGGCCGAGAGGGCCAGGGCCGCCGGGATCAGGTGCGCCGGGCCCGGGTTGCTTCGGAGGGGGTCATAGGTGACTGCGTAGGCGGCCATGGCGGCGGACAGGCCGAGCCGAAGCAGGGCCAAGCCTCCCCATCCCCCGGTCGGGCGCACGCTCGAGGCCGGGGTTCGAGATCGAGCAATCGCCGTGGCGTCCCCCTTTCACTTATCTTCGGCAGGGTGTCGCCGAAAACTTGAACCGGCCCGGGACACTCTACGCGGGACATGGCGGATGATCCTTTCATCGCCCACGGAACTCCGTCCCGCCCGATCCGGAGCGCTGCAGCTCTCCTGGTGGCCGCGCTGGTCCTGTGCCCGGGATGCACGAGGTCGGGCAGTGGATCGGCCCCGATGACCGCCCCTGGCTCGGCCTCCGCCACGACGTCCGGCCCCGCCGCCGGCGTCGGTGGTTCGCTCACGGGGCGAATCGCCTTCGCGGCCGGCCCCGCCCATCGCGAGGACATCTTCGCCGTCGACCCGGACGGGAGTGGCCTGAATCGGTTGACCACCGACCCCGCCGCCGACCTCGACCCGGCCTGGTCGCCCGACGGCCGGCGGATCGCGTTCTGCCGCCAGTCGGGCGACGACTCGACCGGAGAGATCTACGTGATGGACGCGGACGGGTCGAACCCGCGGAACCTGACCAACAACGCGGTGGCCGACTGGGGCCCGGCATGGTCGCCCGACGGCCAGCTCATCGCGTTCGGCTCGGCGCGCGACGGACCGGTGGTGCACCTGTTCGTGATGCGTCCCGACGGAACGGGGGTCCGGCGACTGGGCGAGGCCGCGGGCGAATACCCGGCCTGGTCTCCGGATGGAACCAGGATCGCCTTCGCCTCGTGGGGCGGTGTGTTCCGCAACGACCCGGACTTCGACATCTCGGTGATCGACGCCGATGGGTCGGGGGAGAAACGGTTGACCGATTCGCCGGGAACCGATGATTGGCCCACGTGGTCCATCGACGGGGCCCGGATCGCCTTCGCCTCCGCCCGTGCCGCCGACGGCGGGCAACCCGGTTCGAACCGCCACCTGTACGTGATGAACGCCGACGGCACCGGACAGACCCGGCTCAGCGAGACGTACGCCGAGTTCGCCGCATGGTCGCCGGACGGCGGGTACATCCTGTTCTCGCCGGGCCTGAACATCGTGACCGTGGAAGGCTCATTCGTGGGGCGGATATCGGTCCCCGGCGTGGGGGGAATGCCCGAGTTCCCGGACTGGACCCTGTACACGAGGTGAGCCCGATCTACGGACGGGAAGCTTCGACCCCCACGAGCCTGTAGGTGGGAGGGCGGACCGGGTCGGTGCTGTGGCACGTGAGGCGGCGGGCCTCGTCGGCGGGCTTCCTGCGGACCGTGACCGCGTGGGTCGCGCCGCCGGGCACGGCGAACGTCGCTTCGATCTCGCCACGCTCGGGCCGGCGGACCCCGACCAGGCGAAGGTCGTCCACTCCGGCCTGGCCGGTCCGGGTACGGAGGAACATCTCCGCGGCCTGCACGGCGAAGCCGTAGCACGAGCGGCCCCGATAGTACGGAAGGTCGATGCGGCCGTCCCGGTACGCGTTCGCCGCGCTCACCCCCTCCTCCGGACCGAGCCTGCCGAAGTACATCCCATGCGGGAAGCAGACCAGGTTCCCCGCGAATCGGTCCCCGCCAATGTGCGAGGTCTCCCACGAGCGGTCGGCGAAGGCCTGGGCCAGTGCCAGGGCCAGCGGTCGCCCCTTCTCCGAGCAACACGGGTCCCTCCGCCCGTGCGTGCAGGCCAGCAGCAGCGGCTCTGCTTCGGCCCGGCCGCCTTCGGGGCGCTCCCCGCGCCCGAGGGGTGAGAGGTCCAGGTCGAACAGCCCGGCCACATGCTCCAGCCGAACGTGCTCCAGCCACGGCTTCCCCGGACCGGTGTGGGCGAAGTAGCAGTCGATGCCCTGGCCCGCCGTGTGCCGGCCGTGCCGGCGGATCAGCACGACCCGCACCTCGAGCGTGGAGGCGAGGCCGCGCAGCCTTCGACCCACGTCGTCGGGGAAGCGGCTCGTGGCCAGGGCGTCCCTTCCCCATGGGCCCGGATGCTCGAGCATGATCCAGTTCGCAACGGTCGAAGCCGTCCCGGCCATGGACTCCCGCATGTCCAGCGAGCGCGCCGAGCACCGCTCGAGCCCGAGCCCGGGCCCGATTCGGCTGGTCAACCCAGGACCTCGAGCAGGCCCTCCCGGACCAGCCGCCTGACCAACACGAGGCGGCCCTCCCCGTCGAGGTACGGTTCGAGATCCCGCACCGTGAACGAGTCACATTCGGCCACGGCCCGCATGACGGGCTCGCACCGAGCCGGCATCCGCAGGGCCCGGTCCCCGAGCAGGACCGTCAGTCGATCCCGCCGGACCCGGAGCTCGCAGATCGAACCCGCCCGCCGCCGAACGGCCGAGTGGTCGCCCAACGAGGGGAGGCGGGTGAGGTCGACCAGCCCTCCGCGGAGCATCGAGGGCCTCGACGTGAGGAACCGCTCGACGGCGGCGTCGGCCACCTCGGCCGGGTCGGCCTTGTCCAGCAGCCGCTGCAGCTCCGCCAGCCTCGCCTCGACGCCGGCGGCGAGCCCCGCGGGATCGCCGAGGTAGCCCGCCGGGATCGGTTCGTCCAGCTCGGTCGCCTCCAGGACCTTGCCCACGACCCTTTCGAGCAGCTCCCGCCACGTCGTCGCGGGGATGCCGATGGTGAGGTGGCCGGACAGGGTCGCCTGCGTCCGCGCCGCGTGCGGCGTGCGGCGAGGCATGTACAGAGCGTCGCCGGGGTGCATCTCCGCCGAGATGACGGGGGCCTGCTCCTGGTCGACGTGGGCCTGCCCGTCCGCGGCGGGCCGCCGCGTCCCCCACACCTCCCAGTGCTTGCGTCCGAACGCCTGGAGCACGAATACGTCGTGCGAATCCTCGTGCACGGCGAGCCCTCGGGAGCCGGGCGGCGTGACGTAGGCGTTGACCTGGGTGGGATGGCCCAGCGCGACCTCGAGCTCACGGCAGAACCGCGCCAGGGGCGGCCAGTAGCGGTGCATCCCCTGGAGGACGATGGTCGCGCCGTGGTCGAACAGCTCGAAGATGCGGACCGGATCGGCGAGGCCGGTCATGGCCTTCGATCCGGTTCGGCCCGACTTCGTGTAGCTCGACTCCGGAAGCGTCTTCCCGTCCTTGATCAGCCGGAAGGTCGGAAGCCGAAGCGACATCGACGACAGCATGGCGTCGACGTCGTCGAGGGTGAGCAGGTCGGCGAAGCCTTCGGGGTCAGCGCGCGGATAGAGGACGGGCCGCTTCGCCCACGCCTCGGCCAGGAACCGTTTCGCCTCACCGACACAGCGCTCGAGC
>DASWCX010000394.1:0-2519 GCA_036395815.1 Actinomycetota bacterium
TCCGGGCGCTGTTCGCGGTGGCGGGGCTCAGGCTGGCCTGCCTCGAGCTCGGGATCGAGGAGATCACGACGGTTCGAACCCGCAACCAGGTCCGGGTGAAGCCGGTGGACGAAGCGCGCGGGATCGAGGTCGCGGCGACCCTCCCCGAGGCCGCCTATCACCCGGCGACGAGGACGCTCAACCTGAACTATCCGGCCCAGCTCGGCGGGGAGGCCCTGGCGAAGTGGGTGCGCGACGCCATCGCGGATGGCGAACCGAGCCGAGCCCCGAGCGCGTAGATACAGGTATGCGGAACCGGCTCCTCACGTCGGCCCTGGCCGGCGCCCTCACCCTCGGGCTGGCCTCACCGTCCGCGGCGGCTGGCGCCGGTGGCGGTTGGCAGACGGTGGTCGGGGCGCAGCGGGTCAGCGAGGACACGCTGTTCTCCCCCAGGGGCTGCCAGCCGCACACCGAGGTCGAGCCGGACATCGCCATGGACCCGAACCACCCGGACGTGGTGGTGGCCGTGTTCCAGGTGGGTCGGTGCGAGGGCGGCGCCGCCGACGTGGGGTACGCCACGTCGAACGACGGTGGCCGGACGTGGGCGGCCGGGTTCATGCCGCTGCTGACGAGGGTGGGCGGCGGTCCCTTCGAGCGGGGTGACGACCCGGCCGTGGCCTTCGGACCGGATGGCTCCGTGTACGTGGTCGAGATGGGGTTCAACCAGGGCAACTGCGGGAGCGTGGTGGCCGTGCAGCGCTCCGACGACCACGGACTGACCTTCGGCCGGCCCGTCTACGCCGAAAAGGACTGCGGGCCGTTCAACGACAAGACCTGGATCGCGGTGGACGACTTCCCCGGCAGCCCCTTCTTCGGCCGGATCTACGTGGCCTGGCTCCGGCTGGCGGCTGGAGAGGACATCGTGCTCAGGCATTCCGACGACCGCGGCAGCACGTGGAGCCCGCGGGTCCAGGTCTCGCCGAAGAACTCCGGACCGGAGGGCGCCTTCCCCGTGGTCCAACCAAACGGTGATCTGACGGTGCTGTACCGGAGGGACTACCCGTTCGGGCCCCTGGTTGCCCAGACGTCCCACGACGGCGGCGAGAGCTTCGGCGCGCCGGTGAAGGTGGCCGAGGTCCACCCGAAGGAGCCGAAGGACCTCCGCACCGGCCTCGGCGTTCCCTCTGCCTCCGTGGACCCGACCTCCGGGTACCTGTACGTCGTGTGGCAGGACCATCGGTTCTCCTCCGACGGCACCAACGACGCGGTGCTGTCCCGATCCACCGACGGCGGGGCGACCTGGGACCCCGTGGTGCGGGTCAGCCCGCCGGACGGCGAGCGGATCCTCGACCAGTTCACCCCGGCGGTGGCCGCCTTCGGCGGGTTCGTCCACGTCTCCTACTTCAGCCGCGAACGATCGCCCGGGCTCTTCGATCGGGTGTACTTGAACGAGACCACCGGGACCGAGCCGAGCCTCGCGTTCGGCCCTCAGCTCACGCTGGGCCCTCCCGGGGACCTCCGGTTCGCCGCCCTCAGCGGAAGGCAACGGTTCCTCGGCGACTACCTGGGCCTCGCTGCGAGCGCGGACGCCGTTCACGCCGTGTGGTGCCTCCCCACCCCAGCCCGGCCGGGCCCGCAGCACCAGGCCGCGTACAGCGGAACCGTCCTTCGCTGACCGGTCGGAGGCTCGACCGGCGCGTGAAATGCCTGTATTTGCCTCTGGCCACCCTGGTGTTCGTCCGTGGTGATGGTCCCGATCACCTGGTATGCGCCTTTCACCATGAACCGGCTTTAGACCGCTGGGACAAGGGTCCGGTGTTTTCCGAGCCTCAGCGATCCACTCGAAGATTTGGTCGTCGATCTGGACGATGGTCTCGCGGTAGGTGGTCGCGCCGAGTGTCCGAGTCGAGTCCCCACACGCGGCGAGCGCACAAGCCGCTACGAGGCACCTGGGCGCCCATTTGACCGTTCTTCTCAGACCTCCTGGTCACATCCCGGGGGCACGGGCTGGCAAGCCAGGGAGGGGCGAGTCGCCCCTCCCTGGACGTGCGTCCGCGATCTAGATGCCCAGCGCCGTGAAGATATCTGTCTGGCCCAGAGGCGGCCCGGGCGTGTTCCGCCCGTCGGTCCAGACCGGGTATTGCAGAATCGTCGACGCCGGCGCGATCCAGTTGTAATCGCCGATAAATGATCCCGTGGCGAAGAACGAGTCGTTGGGATTCCACGACGCGGTGCTGATGTTCTGGTTCGCCGACCATGTCGCCCCGCCGTCGGTGGAGTCGGCATAGAACGTCTCGATCAGCACGTTGTTCGGATCATTCCGGTTGTCGAACCAGATGGCGTGAATGACCCCGCTGGCATCCGTCCCCAGGGCGGGGAAGAACTGATCGTTCGGAGCCGGATCGCTCCCCGCGAGACTCACGAACCGGGCGTCGCTCCAGCTGGCCCCGTAATCCAAAGAACGCTGCGACGAGATGTCGGCGCCCGACACAGCGGCGTTGACGTTGTTCTGATAGGCGAACACCAATGCCTTGTGCACA
>DASWCX010000395.1:0-1708 GCA_036395815.1 Actinomycetota bacterium
TCGTTCACCAGGAAGAACGTGTTGGCGTCGGCGTTGGGGTCGGAACCACTGATCATGGCGAACGACCAAGCCGCGAGGGCCAAGCCCGTCAGCGTGGCGTGGGTCCGCGGCGACAGCCGCGACCTGGCCACGGACGACAGCACAATGATGAGGACGATCCCTCCGGCGAGCCGGAGGAAATCGGGGAGGGCTAGGCCCAGGAGGCCGAGCCCGCCGAAGACCGCCAGGCGGACGGTCCGGACCCATCCCCGACCCTTCTTCTCGGCCGGTGGCTCCGGCAGGTTGCGGATGGCCGCAGTAATCGTCATCCGAGAGGTCCTGCGGGAGGCGAGGAAGATCACGGCCAGCGTGAGGACCGTCCCGAGGGTGAACGCCGTGACCAGGGTCGAGGCCTTCAACGAGAAGGAGAACTTGAAGTCGAAGTCCGACCCGGCGAACTCGGCGAATGCCCGGGCGAACCGGCTGGCCACGAGCCGGCCGGCGGCGATCCCAACCCCGGTCCCGAGGACCCCCGCCGCCAGGCTGTACAGGGCGCCTTCGGTCACCGACAGGCCCACCAGCCGGCCGCGCCTCAGCCCGAGCGCTCGCAGCACGCCCATGCGCGAACGGCGCTCCTCGGCAAGCATCCCGATGAGGTTGACCACCAGAGCCGCGCCGGCCGCCAGGACCAAGGCGCTCATGCCGATGAGCATGGCCCTGATGAAGACCGTGCCCTCCTCGGCGTTCTTGACCTCCAGGGCCTTGGCTTGGCGAACCGCGAGCGGAACCGGCGAGCCGAGCGCGCTCACCTCCCGCTCCAAAACAGGGGCGGCCAGCCGGCCGGCCTCCACGCTGTCGCGGATCCCTCCGGGGGCGGAGACCCTCACCACGTTGATGAGGTTTGTGCCGGCGATCCGCTGTGCGGTGGGTAGCGGAGCGAACACTACCGATCCCAACGTGTAGGCCCCTGGCCCCTCCGACCGGGCGACCCCTGCGACCCGCAGGTCCACCGGGGAAGGGGCGCTGGTCGACCCGGGGGTCTCCACGGTCACGTGGAGCCGGTCGCCGAGCCGCGCCTGGAGCTTGTCCGCGAGAAGCCGCGACAGGAGCACATCGCCGGAGGCCAGATCCTGGCCCAGGGTCCGCCGTCCGGTGGTCAGGGCGTAGGCTCCAAACGCCTTCTGCGAGTGGGGATCGAACCCGACCAGGGTGATCCCCGAGGTTCCCTGCCGGGTATCGAGGTCTGAGGCCGATCCCACGAGCTCGATCCCGGCCGAGACGCCGTCCACAACCCGGGCCACGGCCGGAGAGGCGGCCAGGCGGTCGGCAATGTCCTTCGGGAAGAACTGGTTGCCGCCCGTCACGGTGAGATCCACGTAGCCCCAGTTGTTGTAGGCGAACGCATCGAGCGTGGACTCCCCGACCGAGTCCGCAGCGACCAGGGCCGCAGTGATGGTGGCTGTCCCCACCATCAGCCCCGCGACCACCAACAGGGTCTGTGCCTTCCGACGGATCGCTTCGCGAAGGGCCAGCCGTCCGAGCAGCCTCCGACGTACGGCGAAGATCCCCACTGCCCCATACGCCAGGACGAACAGAGTTACGAGAACGCCAACTACAGGGGTCATTGAAGCTTGTCCTCGATCCGCTTCCCACCCACCGCGATGGCTCGAGCCTCAGTCGAGCTGGGACCAATGATCGCGGTCCCATCCTCGATCCGGCCGTCGCGCAT
>DASWCX010000396.1:0-1655 GCA_036395815.1 Actinomycetota bacterium
CGATCCATCACGACCTCCCTGTCGGAGCTGTCTCGTCAGTCGCCGTTCGACTCCGCGTCTGCGGAGCCATCGTCATCGCTCTCCTGCCCGATGACGTCGAAGCTCGCATCGAGGCCGACCTCGACCACGCGTCCGTCGGGGAGGCGGATCTCCACCCCGTACGCGGCGCCGTCGTCGCCGGCCTCGGTCTCGATGACGGTCCCCCCACCCGTGTGCCGCAGCGCGGCCGCAGTGGCCTTCTCCAATGCCGGGCCGGCGAGCGGCCGGTCGTCGCCGCCCCCCGTGGCGATGGCCACCCCCGTGCCCCCATCGATGAGGGCGATGGCCAACGCCCCACCCCCGATCCACCTGGCCCGTCGATCCATCCGTTCCCTCCTCGGGTCCCATATCCCTGTCAAGGCGTCCTGCCTTCGTAGGGTGAGCGCCGCGTGGTGAGAGGATCGTGAGCCGAGGATGAGAGGCGAGTATCGGGGATGCGAAGCCTGACAGCCGCACCCCCCTCCGGTCGGTTCGCGGCCTTCAACGTTCCGCCGTGGGCCTCGGCCACAGCTCGCACGATGGCCAGCCCCAGCCCCGAGCCCGCGTCCCGGTCCGGCCGCGACCGGGGGGCGTCCGGCCGGGCGAACGGCTCGAAGGCGTTGCGCAGGAAGGCGGCCGGGAAGCCCTCACCGGAGTCCCGAACCTCCAACGACAGAAAGCCGTCGGCGTGAACCACCTCGATGGTCACCGTCCCCAGTGGCGGTGTGGAGCGGACCGCGTTGTCCAGCAGATTCCCGACGGCCTGCCGCATCCGAAGGGGATCGATGCTCGACCGCAGGCCCGTCGGCACACGAGCCTCGATGGTCACCCCGGCTTGCCTGGCCCGGGCGGCGAAGGCATCGACCTCGCCACCGACGAGCTCGGCCACGTCGACCTCCTCCCGCCGCACCGGAACCCGCCCCCGGTCCGCCCGGGCCAGGACCAGGAGGTCCTCCGCCAGCCGGGCCAGCCGCTCGGTCTCATCCGCCGCGCTTCGCAGCGCCGCCTCGAGCTCCTCTGAGCTTCGAGCCCGACGGAGCGCCAGATCGAGCTCGACCCGCAAGTTGGCCAGCGGCGTCCGGAGCTCGTGGCTGGCCTCGTCAACGAACCGCCGTTCCCGTTGGAGCGCCTGTTCCAGCCGGTCGAGCATCTCGTTCAGGGTCTCTCCCAGCCTGGCGACCTCGTCACCGGTCCCCGCCGGTGGGAGCCGTCGGCCCGGCTCCGATGCCGAGATGGCCGCGGCCTGGATCCGCATCCGCTCCACCGGTCGGAGCGCCGCGCCCGCCACGACCCACCCGACCCCCCCGGCCAAGATGAGGACCAAGGGTCCGCCGACGGCCATGAGCGCGGCCAGTCGGGCCAGCGCCTCGTGCTGGTCGTCCAGGGACGCCCCTACCACCAGCACCCGACCGTCGGCGACCGGGACCGCGAGGAGCCGGGCCTCAACCTCCTCGTCCACGGTTTGGGCGACGCGTTCGAGGAACCGTGGCCCGCGCAGACCAGCCACCTCCGCCTCGGTGAGGAGCGGAGCGCTCCGCAGCCCTGGGGAGGACTGGATGACCACGGCGCCGGTGGCCAGGACCTGCGCGAACGCGTCGCCGGGATCGACCAGGCCGCCTCCTTCCCCAAACGCCCCA
>DASWCX010000397.1:0-7263 GCA_036395815.1 Actinomycetota bacterium
CCGGTAGCTGGGGAGCCGACGCCAGTCGGGCTCGACGAAGGCCCGGTCCAGCGGGTAGCGGATGGGCTGGTCGGCCGGGCGGGCCCTGGCCTCGCGGGGCCCGGGCCGGTTGGGGTTCCGAGGGGGTTGCCCCGGAAGGTCGTCCCGACCCCGGGCGGGAACGTCGGGCATGCCCTCCAGCCGAGGGGCTCCTGGGGCCTCGATGCCGGTCCGATCCATGGGCCGTCCTCCGGAAAGGGTCGGGTGAACGAATCTCCCTCGTAGCGTAGCCGATGGCGGTTCTGTCCGGCAATCGGGCGGCCAGGCCGAACGTCCTTCGGTCTCCGGGTATCATGGGTCCACGATGCTGGACGAACGCGACCTGGTGATCCTGCAGGCCCTCCAGGAGGACGCCCGGGCCACCTTCGCCGAGATCGGCGAGCGGGTGGGTCTGGCGGCCTCGACCGTTCACGATCGGGTGCGCAAGCTGGAGCGGGCCGGAGTGATCCGCGGGTACCGCGCGGAGGTCGACGCCGAGTCGCTCGGGTTGTTCGTCACCTCGCTCGTGTCGGTCATGCCGCTGGACCCGAGGCAGCCGGACGACCTCCCCGACCGGGTCCGGGAGCTTCCCGAGGTGGAGGCGTGCCACTCCGTGGCCGGCGACGAGAACTACATCCTGAAGGTCCGCACCCGAACCACCTCGGACCTGGAGGACTTCCTGCGCCGGCTCCGGGAGAAGGCCGGCGTTCAAACCCGCACCACCGTGGTCCTCTCGACCCCCTTCGAGAACCGGCCAATCGTCCGCTGACCTCGTCGCCGCGGCCTGCGTTTCGCGGCATGATCGGGGCATGACGAAGCCGGCCGACGCCTTCGGACGCGCCGTACTGGACTGGGTCCGGGGCGGGACGGATCCAGAGATCCTCGAGCGGGACGACGGGTTCATCGACGCGGGTGCCGGACCGGAGGTGTACCTGGCTCCGTTCGACAGCTGGCCGGCCGTGGAGCGCCAAGCCATGCGCCTTGCCCGGGGGCCGGTGGTCGACGTGGGGTGCGGGGCCGGTCGGGTGGCGCTCCATCTCCAGGGCCGCGGGGTGGACGTGACCGGGATCGACGTGTCGGCGATGGCGGTCAGGGCGTGCCGGATCCGGGGGCTTCGACAGGCCGAACGCCTTTCGGCGGCTCAGCTAACCCCCCGGTTGCCCGAGTTTCAGACCGTCGTGCTGTTCGGGAACAACTTCGGGATGTTCGGCGATCCGGCCGGGACCCGTCGGACGCTCGCCGCATGGGCCGGCGCTGCCGGGAAGGGAACCCGCATCCTGGCCGAGAGCATGGATCCGCACCGGAGCCCCCGGCCCGACCGCCGCTCGTACCACCGACGGAACAGGGAGCGGGGCCGGATGCCGGGACAGGTCCGGCTGCGGATCCGCTATCAGGACCTGGCGACCTCCTGGTTCGACTGGCTGTTCGTGTCTCGGGCCGAAATGGCGCGGTTGGTCCGCGGCACCGGCTGGCACGTTACGCGGTTCCTGGGACCGAAGTCCGGCCAGTTGTACGTGGCCCTCCTCGAGCTGGACCGGGATCGGGGCCGGACAACCTGAGTGTCACACCCCCTCGCTATGGTGCTGCCATGGACGGGGCCAGACGGCTCGTGGCCGGAGCGCTTGCGGCCGTGGCGGCCGGGGTCCTTCTTGCGGCGTGCGCTCACGGCGCACCCGGGCCGAGCCGTCCGGGTTCGGCGGGCTCCGGCTCCTACCAGGTGACGCGGGTCACCGACGGCGACACCATCCACGTCGACTACGGGGGCCGGGACGAGCGCGTCCGGCTGATCGGGGTGAACACTCCCGAGGTTTCGTGGTACGGGGGCCGGGGCGAATGCTTCGGGGCGGAGGCCGGGCTGTACACGCGGGGCCGGCTCAACGGCCGGACGGTGCGGCTGGCCTTCGACCAGGACCTCCGGGACCGGTACGGGCGGCTCCTGGCCTACGTCTACGTGGGATCCGAGCTGTTCAACCTCACGTTGGTGCAGCTCGGGTATGCAAGGGCCGATCCGGTCCCTCCCGACCTTCGGCTTGCCGACACCTTCGACCGGGCGGAAGGAGCGGCCAGGGCTCGCAACGCGGGCATGTGGAGGGCCTGCCCCCGTGGTCCCTAGACGGGGAGCTCGGACGGGGTCGCGGGCGCCTCCACCTCACGTTCGTGTCCGAGCGTCGCGGGCAGGAAGACCCTGAATGAGGCCCCTCCGCCCGGGCGATCCTCGACCCAGGCCCGCCCGCCGTGAAACTCGGCGAAACGGGCGACCAGGGACAGGCCGATCCCGACCCCAGCCGAGTGGCCGTTCGCCTTGGGCCCCCGGACGAACGTTCCGAAGATCTCCTCGCGGAGATCGGCAGGCACCCCCGGGCCGGCGTCGTCCACGGCGATCAGGACCCCTTCGTCCTTTGGTTCCGCCCAGACCCACACCCGCGTGCCCACCGGAGTGTGGCGGACCGCGTTCAACAGGAGGTTCTCGACGATCCGTTCCACCTTCGAGGGATCGATCGACGCCACGAACGATGTCGCCTCGACCTCGACCACGTGATCGGCCGCCAGGTCGGACTCGTGGACCACCCGGGCGAGGAGCTGGCGCATGTCCGTCGGCACCCGCTTCGGGTCCAGCATCCCGCGGTCCAGCCGGTCGAGGTCGAGCAGGTCTGAGAGGAGGCGGGCCAGCTTCCTCGCGTTCGCCGCCAGTCGCCGGATGAGGTCGAGTCTGTCCTCGGTCGAGAGGCTCAGATCGTGGCGCTCGAGGGTCAGCGCCACACCCATGATCGTCGCCAGCGGCGTGCGGAGCTCGTGGGACACGGCGTGCAGGAACGTGGTCTTCATCTCGTCGAGCGCGCGCAGCTGGATGGCGGCGTCCCGCTCGCGCTTCAGGGCGTTCCGCAGGGCCTCCTCGGCGAGCTTGTGGGCCGTGACGTCGAAGAGGACGCCCTGCCACACGCGGGGGAGTCCGGGCTCGTCCCCGATCAGGACGGTCTCGTCGTGGAGCCACACGGTTCGGCCGTCCGGCGTCACAACCCGGTACTCGTGTGGGATCGGTCTCCCTCCGGCCAGCCGGCGCTGCTCCGCCGAGAGGACCCGGGCCCGATCGTCCGGATGGAGCAGATCGAGCCATGGCTTCGAGGCGACCCGCGCGCGGGGAGGCAACCCCAGGATGGCCTCGACCTGAGGGCTCACGTAGACCGTCTGCTTCTGGCGCGTTTCGCGATCCACCTCCTGGACGAACGTGATGGCGGGGATGTGCTCGACCACCGTTCGATACCTCGCCTCGGCCTCCCGCAGCCGGGCCCCCTGTTCGTCGAGCTCATCCCGGTTCGATTCGACGTCCCGAACGAGCCCGGACATCCGGACCAGCACCAGGAGGAACAGGACGGCGGAGCCCACGGCGATGACCAGCTCTCCTCGGTGCTCGCCGCGGGCGGCCTGGATCGCCAGGGCGGTCGGCGCCATCAGGGAGGCCCCCGCGAGGAGCGCCAGTCGCTTCCGGGTCAACCGCTTGGGCGTTTCGGCCACGCGCGTGGAGAGCTCGCGCATGGACGGGTGGAGCCCGGCGGCGCCCAGGAACACGAACGAAAGCAGCCACCCGGCGTCGATCAGGTTCCCGTCGGCGTAGGCGTTCCCCAGGGCGAGCGCGGCGAAGGCCGCGTCGGCCACGAGCATGGCGGCCAGGGACAGGCCCAGGAACCGGAAGGCCGGGGCCCTGTCGTCCTGGCCGACCAGCAGCCGCGCCACCAGCGCGAGCAGCAGGACGTCCATGAGCGGATAGGCGATCGAGACGACCTTCTCGAGCAGTGAGAGGGATGGGTCCTTGGCGTACGGGAGCATGAGGAAAATCCACGACAGCAGGCCCACCCCGGTGGCGACGATGACGGCGTCGATCAGCCCGCCGCGGTCCCTCCTGGGGTTCCTGCTCCGGACCACCAGCAGCACTCCCAGCCCCAGGAACGGGTAGCCCGCCAGGAAGAAGACGTCGGCCATCGACGGGAAGGGATTGATATGGCGGACGAACTCGAAGAAGTCCCAAGCCTGGTCGCCGACGGTGAACAGCAGCTGGCCCACCGCCAGCAGGTACCAGGGCAGCCGGCGCGACGGCCGGTGCAGGCGGGCTCCGGCGAACAGGGCGACGGCCGCGGCCAGGCTCAGCGCGTTGTACAGGGTGTTCTGGACCAGGCCGTGGGGCAGGACGAAGTACACGGCCACGGCGGCCGCGCCCACCCACAGGAAGGCACGCCAGAGCACGGAGCCCGTTCGGCTCATGCCATATCTATCGGAGTGGCCGGGTGGCCCGATTAGTTACAGCCGAGCGAGCTACCGGTCCGGGCCCGACGCGAGCCTCCGGCCGATCACCATGCGCTGGACCTGATTCGTCCCCTCCACGATCTGGAGGGCCTTCGCCTCGCGCATGTACCGTTCGACCGGGTAGTCCTGCATGTAGCCGTACCCGCCGTGGATCTGGACCGCGTCTGTGGTGACCCGCATGGCGGTGTCGGACCCGAACAGCTTGGCCATCGACGCTGCCACGGCGTAATCCCCGCCGGCGTCCCGGAGCCTCCCTGCGTCCCGGTACAGGCGCCGGGCCGCCTCGACCTGCGTGGCCATGTCCGCCAGCATGAACTGAAGCCCCTCGAACTCGATCACCGGCCGCCCGAACTGCCGGCGGTCCCGGGCGAACCGGATCGCGGCGTCGAGCGCGCCCTGGGCCAACCCGGTCGAGCAGGCCGCCATCCCCAGCCTCCCGCCGTCGAGGGCGGCCAGGGCGATGATGAACCCCTGGCCCTCCTCCCCCACCAGGTTCCCCTCCGGCACCTCGCACCCTTCGAACAGCAGCTCGCGCATGGGAGAAGCGTTCCACCCCATCTTGTCCTCGAGCTTGCCGAACTCGAAGCCGGGCAGGCCCCGCTCGACGGCGAAGGCCGAGATCCCCTTCGGCCCCTCCTCGCCGGTCCTGGCCATCACCAGGTACAGCTCGGCCTCGCCGCCGTGGGTGATGAACCGCTTCGACCCGGTCAGCCGGAAGCCCGCCTCCGAGCGATCGGCTCGCGTCCGGAGGGACGCCGCGTCCGACCCGCTGGATGCCTCCGACAGCGCGTACGCCCCAAGCCACTCGGCCGAGAACAGCCGGGGCAGGTACCGCTGCTTGAGGTCTTCCGATCCGAACTGGTGGACGCCGAAGGACGCCAGGTGGTGAACGGACAGGGTCACGGCCAGGGACAGGAACCCGGTGGCCATTTCCTCCAGTACCAGGAGGTAGGTCAGGAAGGACTGGGCTCCACCGCCGAACCGCTCCTCGTACGGGATCCCCGCCAGGCCCATCTCCCCGATCTGGCGGAACAGGTCTCTGGGGAACTCGTGCTTCTCCTCGTAGCCGGATGAGGCCGGGCCGGCTCGCTCGCCGACCCACGTTCGAACCGCCGCCACCACGTCGCGCTGGTCGTCGGTGAGCCCGAAGTCCCGGTCCACGGTGGGCAGCCTAGCAGCGAACGCCGGTATCCTCTCCTGCCATGAGGCTGTACAACTCGATGTCGCGCCAGGTCGAGGAAGTGAAGCCCGTGGACGGCCGCACGGTGAGGATCTACTCGTGCGGGCCCACCGTGTACCGGCGGATCCACCTGGGCAACTTCCGGTCCTTCATGCTGGGCGACCTGATCCGGCGGGTGGCGAGGTTCGAGGGCCTGGAGGCGCGGCTGATCATGAACGTCACCGACGTGGGGCACATGACCGACGACGTCTCCGACACGGGCCGGGACAAGATGGAGCTGGCCGAGTCGGACGAGAGCCTCACCGCCGCCGAGATCGCCGAGAAGTACACGCGGCAGTTCCTGGAGGACGGCGACGCCGTCGGGATCGCCCGGGCCGACCTGTATCCGAAGGCCACCGAGCACATCCCGGAGATGATCGCGATCATCCAGGGCCTGATCGAGAAGCGCCACGCGTACGAGGTCGACGGAACCGTCTACTTCGACGTCCGGTCGTTTCCGGAGTACGGGAAGCTCTCAGGCAACACGCTCGAGGCGTTGCAGGCAGGCCATCGCCAGGAAGTGGAGGTCGACCCGAACAAGCGCAACCGCGAGGACTTCGCCCTGTGGAAGAAGGCGGGGCCGAACCGGGCCCTGAAGTGGCCCAGCCCCTGGGGCGACGGCTTCCCCGGGTGGCACATCGAGTGCTCGGCCATGTCGATGAAGCACCTGGGCGAGCGGTTCGACGTCCACACCGGCGGCAACGACAACAAGTTCCCCCACCACGAGGACGAGATCGCGCAATCGGAGGGCTTCACCGGGCACCCGGTGGTCTCGATCTGGGTGCACGGCGGGTTCCTCCGGCTGTCGGGCCAGAAGATCGCGAAGTCGGCGAAGAACGTGGTCCTGGTTCCCGAGGTGGTCGAACGGGGCCTGGACCCGCTGGCGTTCCGGCTGCTGTGCTTCGGCACGCGGTACCGGAGCGAGATGGACTTCAGCTGGGAGGCCCTCGAGGCGGCCGACACGCGCCTGGCGCACCTCCGCCGGCGGGTGGCCGACGCCGCGGCGCAGAGACAGGCGGCGCCCCAGACGCCGTCGGAGGCCGGGGCCGAGTTCGACCGCCGTTTCCGGGACGGCGTGGCCCACGACCTCGACATCCCCGAGGCGCTGGTGGTGCTGAACGAGGCGGCGGCGTCGCGCGAGCTGGAGCCGGGCGAGAAGGTCGCCCTCCTGTCGTCGTGGGACCAAGTCCTGGGGCTGGACCTGGACCGCGTGGCCCGGGAGGAGTGGAAGCCGAGCCCCGAGATCGAGGAGCTGGTGCGGCGCCGCGACGAGGCCCGGGCCCGGAAGGAATACGCGGCCTCGGACGCCATCCGGGAAGAGCTGATCGCCATGGGCCTCGAGGTCATGGACACCGCCGAGGGAACGAAGGTCCGCCCCCGTCGGAGCTGAGCTTGACCGCCCGTCTCAGCTCCGCCGTCGGTAGACGTTTAGTGCGCCTCGGGACCTCTGCCTGAGGACGACGAGGCCTTGTTGTAATCGGCCTCGACGATGTTCATCAGCCCCTCGCCTCCATCCGGGTCGACAATTTCGTCGTCCAGGGAAGTCCCACCTGCCGAGTCAATCCCTCTCGTCGACCGGCTACAAGCCCAGGGTCTTGGCCACGTTCGACTTCAGGATCTCGGTGGTGCCCTCGTACAGGCGCATGGCCCGGACGTCGCGGTACCACGCCTCCAGGCCCAGCTCCGTCATGAACCCGTTCCCACCGTGGACCTGGATCGCCCGGTCC
>DASWCX010000398.1:0-5715 GCA_036395815.1 Actinomycetota bacterium
ACGTGGTCGACGCCACGAACTACGCGATGCTCGAGATCGGACAGCCCCTGCATCCGTTCGACCTCGCCACACTGGTGGGGAGGGGGATCGTGGTCCGCAGGGCAGGCCAGGGCGAGGTCGTGGTGACGCTGGACGACGTGGAGCGCTCGCTCACCGCCGAGGACCTGGTGATCGCCGACCGGGAGAAGGCCGTGGCCATCGCCGGCGTGATCGGGACGGCCCCCACCGAGGTCGGCGCGGGCACCCGGGACGTGCTGCTCGAGAGCGCGTACTTCGAGCCCAAGGGAGTCATCCGGACCAGCCGGCGCCTGAGGCTCCAGACCGAGGCCTCGGTGCGGTTCGGCCGTGGCGCCGATCCGGAGAACCCTCCCCGCGGCGCGGACCTGGCCGCGCGCCTCATGGCCAAATGGGCGGGAGGCAGCGTGCTTTCGGGGGCCATCGAGGCGGGACAGGCTCCGGAGCGACGCCGGGTCCGGGTCCGGCCCAGCCGGGCCTCGTTCCTGCTCGGCCACCCCGTGTCGAGCGCGGATGTCCGGGAGGTCTTCGACCGTCTGGGGGCCGCCACCACGGTGGTCGGGCCCGAGGAGATCGAGGTGGAGGCCCCGTCGTATCGCGTGGACCTGGAGCGGGAGGTCGATCTCGTCGAGGAGGTCGTGAGGGTCCGCGGCTACGACACGCTGGGAACCACCCTCCCGGGGATCCGGCAGGCCGGCGGGGTGGCCGAGTCGTACACCCTCCGCCGCCGAGCGGCGGATGCCCTGGTCCGGGCGGGCCTGCGCGAATCGATCTCCCTGTCGTTCGCTTCGGAGGCCGACCTTCGCCTGATGGGCCACACGGCGGGCGTCCCGGTCGCCAACCCCGTGTCCGCGGACGACCGGTTCCTTCGCCCGAGCCTGGTTCCGAACCTCCTGAAGGCCCTGAAGCGGAATCTGGACCGGGGCGTCCGCAGCGCGGCCCTGTTCGAGGTGGGGCACGTGTTCGCCCTGGCGGATCCGGTGAGCGAGCGCGAGATGGCCTCGGGGGCCCTTATGGGGCCGGCCGGCTCGGGGCTCTGGAGGGAGCGGCGGGAGATCGACTTCTTCGACGCGAAGGGTGCGGTCGAGGCCCTGCTGGAAGCCCTCTCCGTCGGTGACTTCGGGCTGGGCGATCTCTCCGGGGAGCCGCTGCACCCGGCCCGGTCGGCCACCGTGCTGGTGGTCGGCGAGCCCGTCGGCTTCGTGGGAGAGCTGCGCCCCGGAGTGGGAGAGGGGCTGGGCTTCCCCGGCCGGGTGGCCGTTTTCGAGGTTGACCTCACGGCGGTTGGGCGCCATGCGGGGCAGCCGGTGGCGTACCGGGAGGTCCCGCGGTTCCCGCCGATCCACCGGGACCTCGCGTTCACCGTCGACGAGACCATGGCCGCGGAGGAGATCGAAGGTGCCATCCGGGCCGCCGGGGGCGACCTGGTCGACTCGGTGGAGCTGTTCGACGTGTTCAGGGGCGGTCCCGTCCCGGAGGGGAAGAAGAGCCTCGCGTTCTCCGTGGACTTCCGGGCCGCCGACCGGACCCTGACGGATCAGGAGGCCGAAGCCGCCGTGGAGGCGATCGTGGGCCGGCTGTCGGAGCGATTCGGAGCCGAGCTCCGGACGGCGTGACCAACCCCTCGCCGGACGGGCCGGCGGCCGGCTGTCCTTTCGGCGGCCGTCCGACTACGATCGCGACGTGACCCGAGACTTCCTGTCCATCGACGATCTCACGCCCGACGAGCTGTTCGAGCTCCTGGACCTGTCCGCGAAGGTGAAGGCTGCCCCGGACGACTATCGGGACGGACTGCGCGACGTGGCGGTGGCGCTGCTCTTCGAAAAGCCGTCCACGCGGACCAGGGTGTCCTTCGACGTGGCGGTCTCGTCCCTGGGGGGCCACCCGTTGACGCTCTCGGCGACCGACCTCCAGCTGGGCCGGGGGGAGACCATCGAGGACACCGGTCGTGTCCTGTCGCGCTACGTCCAGGCCGTGGTTCTTCGAACGTTCGGCCAAGAGCGGCTCGAGGCCCTGGCCCGCGCGGCCACCGTCCCCGTGGTGAACGCGCTGTCGGACTTCGCCCACCCGTGCCAGTGCCTGGCTGACCTCCTGACGGTGCGGGAGAAGAAGGGCGAACTGGCGGGCCTCACGCTGGCCTACATCGGCGACGGCAACAACGTGGCGCATTCCCTGCTGCTCGGCACCGCCAAGTCCGGGATGCACATGCGGGTGGCCACCCCCAACGGGTTCGAGCCGATCCCCCAGGTCTTCCGCCGGGCCGAGGAGATCGGCGACGAGACGGGGGGGAGCGTGGCGCTGTTCCACGACCCGGCCGAGGCGGCGAAGGACGCCGACGTCCTGTACACGGACGTGTGGGCGTCCATGGGCCAGGAGGGCGAGGCCGGGGAGCGGGCGCTGATCTTCACCAACTACCGGATCGACCGGGCCCTGCTGGAGCTGGCCGCGCCGGACGCCATCGTGATGCACGACCTGCCCGCCCACCGGGGACAGGAGATCACCGACGAGGTCATGGACGGCCCTCATTCGGTGGTGTGGGACCAGGCCGAGAACCGGCTCCACACGGCGAAGGCCCTGCTCCTGTGGGTGCTGGGCCGGGCGTGATCGACCGGCCATAGAATCGGGGCATGGCCCGGGCCAACGAGCAGATCGAAGCGCTTCTCCAGGAGTACTCGGACCTCCTGGCGATCTCAGGAGGCGATCCCTTCCGGGTCAGGACCTACGAAAAGTCGGCGCGCTCGGTCGGTGGCTACCACGCCGACATCGCGACGCTCGACCGCGCAGGGCTGCTGAAGATCCCGAACGTCGGCGGGTCCACCGCGGACAAGATCGCCGAGGCCCTGGAGACCGGGACGTTCTCCGCGCTGGAGCACCTTCGGGAGGAGGTCCCGGCCGGGGTCCGGGAGATGATCTTGATTCCCACGCTGGGGCCGAAGAAGGCCATGGTCCTGTACAGGGACCTCCGCATCTCCTCGGTGGAGGAGCTGGCCGACGCCATCCACGAGGGGCGCCTGCGGGGGCTCAAGGGCTTCGGGGAGAAGACCGAGGAGAAGATCCTCCACGGCATCGCGCTGATGCAGCAGTCCGGGGGCCGGGTGCAGCTCGGGGTGGCCCTCGATCTCGCCCAGGAGATCATCCGGGAGCTCTCGGGGGTTCGGGGCTGCACCAAGTGCGCCAACGCGGGTTCGCTCCGGAGGATGGCGGAGACGATCGGCGACGTCGACATCCTGGCCGCGTCGAAGAAGGCAGGGCCGGTGATGGAGGCGTTCGCCTCGCTCTCCCACGTGGCGGAGGTGATCGCCCGGGGGGACACGAAGTCCTCCGTCCGGACCACGAAGGGGCTCCAGGTGGACCTCCGGGTGGTGCCGCCGGACGTGTGGGGGGCGGCCCTCCAGTACTTCACCGGGTCGAAGGCGCACAACATCCGGACCCGGGAGATCGCCGTCCGCAAGAAGCTGAAGCTCTCCGAGTACGGGCTGTTCGAGGCCGACACCGAGAAGCTCATCGTCTCCGAGACCGAGGAGGAGGTCTACGAGCGGCTGGGACTGCCCTGGATCCCACCGCTGCTGCGCGAGGACCGGGGGGAGATCGAGGCCGCGCAACGGGGCGAGCTCCCGAACCTGGTCGGGCTGGGCGACATCCGGGGGGACCTGCACACCCACACGGACCTCACCGACGGGCTGGCGACTCTGGAGGAGATGCTGGCCGCGGCCGCGGCGCGCAAGTACGAGTACTACGCGGTCACCGACCACGCCCCGAACCTGTACATGCAGCGCATGACCGATGAGAAGATGCTGGCCCAGCGGGAACGGGTCCGGAAGCTGCAGGCCGCGTACCCGAAGATGCGACTGCTGCACGGGTCGGAGCTCAACATCGACGCCGACGGTGAGGTGGACTGGGGCCCGGAGTTCCTTTCCGGGTTCGACATCTGCGTGGCCAGCGTCCACACGCTGTTCAACCAGTCGAAGGACGAGATGACCAGGCGGATCGTCCGGGCCTGCGAGAACCCCTTCGTCAACATCATCGGTCACCCCACGGGGAGACAGATCGGGGCGAGGCCTCCGGTGGACGTCGATCTCGAGGAGGTTTTCAAGGCCGCGGCCCGGACCGGGACGGCCCTCGAGATCAACTCGTATCCGGACCGCCTGGACCTGAAGGACGAGCACATCATGTGGGCCAGGCGCCATGGCGTGAAGTTCGCCGTCGACACCGACTCGCACTCCACCATCCATCTGGACTTCATGAAGTACGGGGTGGCCCAGGCGGGCCGGGGGTGGCTCGAGAAGGGCGACGTGATCAACACGTGGCCCCTGACCAGGCTTCGGAAGTTCCTTGGGAAGGGCCGAGCCTGACCGCGTCCCTTCGCCCGCTTCGGCGATCGTTCTACCAGCGCCCCTCGCCCGAGGTGGGGCCCGAACTCCTGGGGCGGCTCCTGGTTCGAAGGCTCGAGGACGGCGAGCTGCTGATCGGCCGGATAGTGGAGTGCGAGGCGTACCAGGAGGACGATCCGGCCAGCCATTCCTACCGCGGCCGGACCCCGCGGACCGAGGTGATGTTCGGGCCGCCCGGCCATCTGTACGTCTATTTCAGCTACGGGGTCCACTGGTGCTGCAACGTCGTCACCGGCCGGGACGGGGAGGGCAGCGCCGTGCTGCTCCGGGCGGTGGAGCCGTTGGCGGGGCTGGAACGGATGCGACAGCTGCGGGGGGGAGTGAAGGGCGTGCATCTGCTGTGCGCCGGTCCGGGCCGGTTGACCCAGGCGTTCGCCATCGGGCGCCACCACAACGGCGCCGACCTGGTTCGGGACCGGGACGTGTTCCTTTCGCCCGGCGATGCCCTGGCTCCCGATCTGATCGAAGCCGGCCCCAGGGTCGGGATCAGCCTGGGTCGGGAACGCCCCTGGCGGTTCCGCGAGCTTGGCAATCCCTTCGTTTCCCCGGCGAGGCTTCCCGCGGCGCGGCGGCCCTGATCGCCCCTGCTAGCATCCGCGGACGATGGCCTCCGCCGATGAGCAATTCGACGCGCTGGTGGCCGATGCCGCCGAGGTGGCGCCCCGGGAGGAGCTGCGGGAGAAGCTCCGTCGGTCCGAACGTGAGGCGCGGCCGCTTCGGGCGAAGCTCGGCATCGACCCCTCGAGGCCGGATCTGCATCTCGGGCACACGGTGGTCCTGCGGAAGCTCCGGCAGTTCCAGGACTTCGGGCACACCGCGGTGTTGATCGTGGGGGACTTCACCGGGCTGGTGGGCGACCCGTCCGGGCAGTCGGAGACCCGGCCCATGATCACGCCCGAGGAGATGGCCGAGAACGCTCGCACGTATTTCGATCAGGCGGGCCTCGTGGTCGACGTGGAACGGGCCGAGGTCCACGGGAACTCCGAGTGGCTCTCGAAGCTCTCCATGCCCGACGTGCTCCGCCTCACGTCGACCACCACCGTGGCGCAGATGCTCGAACGGGACGACTTCCAGGCCCGGTACCGGGAGGGCAAGCCCGTCTCGATCGTCGAGTTCCTGTACCCGCTCATGCAGGCCATGGACTCGGTGGCGATCCGGGCCGACGTCGAGCTGGGGGGCACCGACCAGACCTTCAACCTGCTGATGGGCCGGGAGATCCAACGGGCGTACGGGCAGGAGCCCCAGGTGGTCGTGACCACCCCGCTGCTCCAGGGGACCGACGGCCAGCGAAAGATGTCGAAGTCGTTCG
>DASWCX010000399.1:0-2726 GCA_036395815.1 Actinomycetota bacterium
TCATCAGGTCGCTCATGACGTCGGGGTCGGTGACGGCGTCGACCACCGCGGGCGTTCCCTCGCCGGCGGCTTTCGTGGCTCGCTCCAGGGCCGGGCGGAGCTGGTCCTTCTCGGTGACCCGCTCGCCGTGGCCCCCGACCGCCTCCGCCAGGAGGTCGTAGCGCATCTCCGAAAGCACCGCCCCCTGATCAGCCTCGTCCCCGTACCACATCCGCTGCTCGTGGCGAACGTCGCCCCACCCCCCGTTGTTCACCACCACGACCACCACGCCGAGACCGTGGCGGGCCGCCGTGTCCAGCTCGATGGCGGAGAGGCCGAAGGCGCCGTCGCCGGTGAAGACGAACACGGGCTCGCCGGGACGGGCAGCCTTGGCCGCCAGACCGAACGGAAGCCCGACGCCGAGCGTCCCCATGGCCGACCCGATGAACAGGTTGGTCCCTGGGCGGTGTGCCTTCGAGAACGCGATGCCCCACAGGACGCTGTCGCCGCCGTCCGAGACGAACGTCCCTGGGCCCTGCTCATCGGCGAAGGCGGCCACCCCCCGGGCCAGCCAGCCCGGGTGCAACCCTTTGGCTGGGCGTTCGCACTGCTGCTCCCAGCTGTCAAGGCTGATCGCCGCTCCCCGCGCGGCCTGCTCACACCAATCGTTGAACCGCTCCGGGGCCTGGGTCCACGCCCCGGCGAGCGCCTCCAGCGTGGCCGTCACGTCCCCGGCCAGGCCGACCTCGGGCTTGCGAAGCCCTCCCAGGTGCTCGGGCCGGACATCGACCTGGACGATCCTCTGTCCCGGGGCGAACAGGGGGAGGCCGCCGTAGACGAGGTTCGCGTTGAACCTCGAGCCGAGGACCAGCGCGACGTCGGCGGAGGCCAGCGCGATGCCGCCGTGGACCAGGCCGCCGGCGCATCGAGGGTGGTCGTCGTCCAGCAGGCCCCGGGCGGCGCTGGTCGTGGTGACCGGGATGCCGGTGCGCTCGACAAAGGCACGAAGGGCCACCCCCGCCCCCGAGAAGAACGCGCCCGAGCCGGCCACCGCCACCGGGCGCTCCGCCCCGGACAGGAGCGCCACGGCTCGGTCCAGGTCTCTTCGGACCGGGACGGCCCGGGCCGGTTCGTCCTGGTGCCCGGCCGGCCAGGCCCGCTCCAGGGGCGTCGCCGACTGGCCGAACACGTCCTGCGGGATCTCCAGGTACGCCACGCCCGGGGCTCCGGACCTGGCCTGGTGGACCGCCTCGGCGACGTACTCGGGGATGCGTTCGGCCGAGAGGCACTCGGCCCGCCACTTCGTCACCGGGGCCACCAGGTTCAACTGGTCGAGGTCCTGAACGGCCCCGCGGCCGCGCTGGGCCACCCCGGTCCGTCCGGCGATCACCACGAGCGGGACCCCTGCGGCGTTGGCTTCCGCCAGTCCGGCCACCGCGTTCGCCAGGCCCGGGCCGGCCGTCACGCTGGCGGCCGCCGGGTGGCCGGTGGCCAGGGCCCACCCCTCCGCCATGAACACCGCGTTCTCCTCGTGGCGGGTGTCCACCAGCCGCAGGCCCTCCCGCCTGGCGCCCTCGAACAGCGGCAGGTTGTGCCCACCGGGGAGGGCGAACAGGGCCTCGATGCCCGCGTCGAGCAGCGCGCGGGCGGCCAGGACGCCTCCCAGCTCCATGGCGCGGGAGTATATGCGGATGGCCCAGCAAGACGTGATGGTCCGGGAGGCTCGCCCCGAGGAGCTCGAGGCCATCGGACGGCTGTACGAGCGGTCGTGGGCGGAGTTCGCCGAGGCCGTCGGGCAGGACACGTGGCGGCGGATGAGGGCGAACTTCTCGAAGCTGGCCGAGCGGGCCGCCTACTCTGACATCCTGGTGGCCGAACGGGGCGGGGCGATCGCCGGTGCGGTCACGTACACGGGGCCGGACACCCGACCGGCCGAACTGCCGGGCCCGCTGCGGCTGATCCCCCGGCACTGGGCCTACGTCGGGATCCTCGCCGTCGCTCCCGAACACCGCGGGCTCGGGATCGGACGGGCCCTGACCGCTGCCTGCATTGATCGGGCCCGCCGCGACGGAGCGCCGGCCATCGGCCTGGGCACCCGGCCGCCCATGGCGGCTGCCCAGCGCCTGTACGAAAGGATGGGGTTTGGCCGCCGCCCCGACCTGGAGGAGGGCCAGGGCGACTACCTCGTCTACGAACTCGCTCTGACCGAAGCCCTATAGTCCCATCCTGTCGTGACGACCATGCGGGCGGCGTTCTTCGAGGGCTACCGGACCATCACGGTCAGGGACGCCGAGGTTCCCGACCCGAAGCCGGACGAGGTTCGGCTGAAGGTCAAATACTGCGGGATCTGCGGTTCGGACATGTCGCTGTACAAGACCGGTGCGCTGGCGGGACCCGACGTGATCCTGGGGCACGAGGTGTCGGGCACGGTCGATCTCGACCCCTCGGGGCGATGGGCGCCGGGAACCCGGGTGACCTACTACCCCGGCCTCGGATGCGGGGAGTGTCTCTGGTGCATGGAGGGGAAGTTCCGATACTGCCTGAACCCTCCCGATCATCACGGCGGGGGGTTCGCCGAATACACCACCGTGCCGGCCCGCAGCGTCATCGAGCTCCCCGACGATCTGGACGACCGGGCGGCCGCGGCCGCCGAGCCCCTGGGGGTGGCGCTTCGTGGCGTCGAGCTGGCGGGAGCGGGTCCGGGAGACGTGGCCTACGTCAGCGGGCTGGGTTCGATCGGCCTGTTC
>DASWCX010000400.1:0-3444 GCA_036395815.1 Actinomycetota bacterium
CATGGCAGACATCCAGCCGCTCGGAGTGGGACACGTCGTGTTGAAGGTTCGGGACCTCGACCGGTCGGTGGCGTTCTACCAGGACGTCCTGGGCTTCCGGAAGGTCGGCGAGATCCCCGGCCGGATGGCCTTCTTCACCGCCACGGGGGAGAACCATCACGACCTCGCGGTCATGGCCGTGGGGGCCGACGCCCCCGCGCCGCATCCCCGCGGGGTGGGCCTGTACCACGTGGCCATCCGGCTCGGGAGCGAGGAGGACGTTCGCAAGGCCTATCGGGCGCTGGCCGCGGCCGGCGCGCACATCGTCGGCTCCAGCGACCACGGGGTGTCGAAGAGCCTGTACCTCACGGATCCAGACGGCATCGAGCTCGAGCTGTACTCCGACGTCCCCGGGTGGGAGGAGCATGGCGCCGAGGTGGCGACGATCCTCCCCTGGGACCCGAGATAGGCGTCCCGGTCAACGGCGGCGGGCCCGGGCCCGGCCGCGGGGGGCCGGCGACAGGGAGGCATCGCAGAAGTCCTTGTTCCGCACCAGGACCTCGTGCAGGGCCGCCTCGTCTCGGAGGTAGGGCCTGAGGTCCAGCTCGATGGATACCGATCCCGGGAAGCCGTCGGCGGCCAGGTCGTCCAGGAACTCGGCGAGGGGAAGGACGCCCTCCTGATAGACCGGGAGGTGGGAGTCCCAGCCCTTGCCCGCGTTGTTCGAAAGGTGCACGTGCTGGAGCTTGTCCCGGAACCGCCGATAGAACTCCCTGATGTCGACCCCCGCCACCGCCGCGTGGCTCGTGTCCAGGACCAGGAACGGCACGTTCTCCAGCTCGTCCAGCTGCTGGCCGGCGTGGAAGGTCACTCCTCGTTCGCCGAAGCGCACCGGGAACATGTTCTCCACCGCCACGGTCACCCCCGTCCGGGCGCTGAACTCGGCCAGGCTCCCTTCGATCCACCGGCGGTACCGGACCTGCCAGCGGTACGGCGGGTGGATCACCACCACCGGAGCGCCCACCTCCTCCGCCACCTGGACCGCCCGGTAGATCTTCCCGAGGGGCTCGGCCCCCCACACGCTGCGGGTGACCAGCAGGAACGGGGCGTGGATAGCCTCCACGGACAGGCCGAACTCCTCGGCCAGCCCGGCCAGGAGGTGCGGCTCCTGGGTGTGGGGGTCCTGGGTGACCATGACCTCGACCCCTTCGAACCCCGCGCCGGCGATGTGGCGGAAGGCCTCGCGGAGCGGGAGGCGGAACCACGGCGCCGTGGAGAACAGGAGCCGGGGGCGGGGGAGGACGGCTGCGCTCTTGGTCACGGCCGACCCATTGTACGGGGGGGCCCTCGCCGGCCGGCCGGTCCCGGAACGGCCGCGGTGTGAAGATCAGGTGAACCTTCGCGGAGGATCGAGCTCCCGGTGGCCCGCGGTGGCTCCGGGTATCCTTCCCGCCGTGACCGAACGCGAGAACGCCCCGGCCTGGACCGGCCACCCGGGGACCTACGAGGCGTGGTTCCTGACCGCCACCGACGCTCGCTCCGGACGCGGGTACTGGCTGCGCTCGACCCTCACCGCACCCACCCGGGGGACGCCCCACGGGACCGTCTGGTTCGCCCGGTTCGACCGGGCCGACGGGGCCGGGACGTTCGGCATCCACCGCTCGTTCCCGTTCGACGCGGTGAAGCTGGCCGGGGAGGGGTTCGACGTCCGGATCGGGGACTCGATCTTCCGGTCCGGCCACGTGGAGGGTTCGCTCGAAGGGGACGGGCACCGGATCCGGTGGGACCTGGAGTTCCCGACCGGGGAGCCCACCTACGAGCTGCTGCCGCCCATCATGTACCGCGGCCGGCTGGCCCCCACCAGGCCGTACTCGCCCAACGTGAGCACCCGGCTCACCGGCTCGATCGAGGTGGACGGAGAGCGGGCGGAACTCGCCGGGGTGCCCGCCCAGCAGGGCCACCTGTTCGGGACCCGGCACGCAGAACGGTGGGCCTGGGCCCACTGCGCCGACTTCGAGGACGAGGATGCCGTGGTCCACGCCCTCACCGCCCAGGGCCGCCGCGGTCCGTTCACCACGCCGTTCGTCACGGCCGTGGGGATCCGTTGGCAGGGGCGATGGATCCGCCTGACGAAGCTCGGCCGCCAGCGCGAGTTCGGCCTTGGGATGTGGCGGCTGAACCTCGGCGATCGCGAGTTCCGCCTGACCGGGCGGTTCGAGGCTCCCGCCGAGGCCCTCATCAGGGCTGAATACCGCGACCCCGACGGGACGCCGCGGTACTGCCACAACTCGGAGGTGGCCTCGTGCCGGCTGGTCCTGTTCGAGCGGCGGTCGGGCGGCTACGAGGAGGTGGCGCTGCTCGAGTCCCGGGGAACCACCCACGCCGAGTGGGCCGGCCGAACCCCCGCCCGGTCGGTCACCCGAGAACACGTGGAGGTGGGACTGAGCCCATGAACGTGGCCGATCTGGTGCGGGACGCGGCCGAGGATTTCCCGGCCAAGGACGCGCTGCTGTTCCACGGCCGGCCAATCTCCTTCCAGGAGCTCGACCAGCGGGTCGACCTGACCGCCGGTGCTTTGGCCGGGCTCGGGGTGGAGCCGGGCGACCGCGTCGGCCTGCTGGCCGGCAACATCCCAGAGTTCGTCACCACCTTCTACGGGATCCTTCGGGGCGGTGCCGTGGCCTGCCCATTGAACGTGATGCTCACGGCCGAAGAGCTGGGCCACATCCTGGCCGACGCGGGCGCCAAGGTGGTGGTGACCGACGTGGGATGCCTCGCGGCGCTGGTCTCGGTTCGGGACCGGCTCCCCGACCTCCGGACGATCATCGCCATCGGCGGCCCGCCCGCGCCGCCCGACACGGTCTCGCTCGAGGAAGCGCTGTCCGGCGAATACCAGGCCGAGCCGCCGCCCACCGGATCGGGCGACCTGGCGGTGATCGCCTACACGGCCGGGACCACGGCCGAACCGAAGGGGGCCATGCTCACCCACGGCAACCTGCTGGCGAACCTCGACCAGATGATGTCCGTGCCGGCGCTGGCGGCGGTCGAGGAGGACGTGGTGCTCCTGGCCCTCCCGCTGTTCCACATCTACGCGCTGAACGTCGTGCTGGGCCTGACGATCAAGATGGGGGCCACCGCGGTGCTGGTCGAACGGTTCGACCCGCAGGAGACCCTCGATCTGATCGCCCGTCACGGCATCACCGTTGCCTGCGGCGCCCCGCCCATGTTCTCCGCGTGGCTGGCGTCGGGCGGCGCCGGTTCGACGGCCGACCTGTCCTCGGTCCGGCTGGCCGTGTCGGGGGCGGCGCCCCTGCCCGGAGCCGTCATGGAGGCGTTCCGCGAACGGTTCGGGGTGACCATCTGGGAGGGGTACGGGCTGACCGAGTCGGCCCCCGCAGTCACCTCCAACGCGCTCGGCGCGGAGGCGAAGCCGGATTCGATCGGCCTCCCCCTGCCGGGCCTGGA
>DASWCX010000401.1:0-3925 GCA_036395815.1 Actinomycetota bacterium
TGGGCGGCATCGCCGAGTCGCTCCGGATCCACGACCTCTGCGTGGATCAGGGCGTGCCCCTGTGGTGCGGGGGAATGCTCGAATCGGGCATCGGGCGGGCGGCGAACATCGCCCTGGCCAGCCTGCCCGGCTTCGACCACCCGGCGGACATGTCGCCGGCCGCCATCCTGTACACGTGGGATCTGGTGGATCCCACGTACCAGGTGGATCCCGACGGGTTCGTCGACGTGCCGGTCGAGGCCGGGCTCGGGTTCCCGGTCGACGAGGAGCGGGTGCGAGCCCAAACGGTTCGGCGCGCGGAGCTGGACCGGCGGGGGAACGTGACCCACGTGGACGAGAGGAGAGCGCCATGAGTGACCAGGTCGAGTACTTCCGGACGCGGGACGACGCGGCCACCGACCCCGCCTACCAGCCTCGCTACCTGCACGTGATGCGAGACCTCCTCGGCCTGAACCTGGAGCCGGGCCTGGTCCTCCGGCCGGTGTTCGGGCGGAACCTGACCCTGTCCTTCGTCTCCATGGAGCCGAACTCGGTGGCCCCCGTGCACCAGCACCCGCAGGAGCAGATCGGGACGGTCATCGAGGGCTCGTACGAGTTCGAGCTGGCGGGGGAGAAGAGGGTCGTGCGCAGGGGCGACGTCTACGTGGTGCCCCCCAACGTCCCGCACGGGGCGGTCACCCACGACGAGGGATGCCTGGTGCTCGACGTGTTCTCCCCGCCCCGGGAGGCCTTCGCCGAGCTCATGGAGCAGGCCGAGCCGGAGCTGCGGGCCGCGGGGGAGCCCATCGAGGGGAACGTCTGGGTCCTGCCGTCGCTTCGAACCGCGGGCGACGCCGGAGGACCGCCGGGGGCCTAGCGCTTAGAGGTACTTGCCCATGCCGCCGGCGACGTCGATGCTCGCCCCGGTGATGTAGCTGGCCCGCTCTCCGGCCAGGAAGGCCACCATCCCCGCCACCTCGTCCGGGCGGCCGAACCGCCCGAGCGGCACCTCGGCCGCGGCCATGTTGGCGAAGAACTGGTGCTCGGACAGCTCCGGGGCCCGGCGCCGATGGATGTCCTTCCATTGCGGCGTGACCACGAAGCCGATGTTCACGATGTTCACCAGGATGCGGTCCGTCGCCAACTCCATCGCCAGGGCCTTGGTGAACGCCATGCAGGCGGCGCGGTTCGTCGAGGTGGCGAAGAACGCCGGATCGGGATACTTCCCGTAGACCGCACCGATGTTGACGATGCGGCCTCCGCCGCGGGCCCGCAGGTGTGGCAGCACCTCGCGCGAGCACCGGATCATCGAGAACAGCTTCACGTCGAGGTCCGACTTCCAGTCCTCGTCGGAGAGCGTGGCGAACATGCCCGGATGGGCCCGGCCGGCGTTGTTCACCAGGATGTCGATGCCGCCCATCGCGTCCGCCGCCCGGGCCACGAACGACGCCACCTCCGCCGGGTCGGTCACGTCGGCGGGCTCGGCCACCACCGTCGTGCCGAACGCTTCGAGCTCCCTCCCGGCCCGGCGCACCTCGTCCCCGTGCCGGGCGCAGATGGCCACGTCCGCTCCCTCCCGCGCGAGCTCCTCCGCGATGGCCCGTCCCAGCCCCTTGGAGCCCCCGGTCACGATGGCCTTCCGGCCCCGGAGCCCGAGCTCCATCGAAAGCTCAGTCCCCCGGCGCCGGCTGGCCGGCCCGGGCCCGCATGGCCTCGAGCAACACCAGCCGAGGCGGGGCGAACACGTCGACCTCGAAGCACGTCGACGCGAGGGTCCGGGCCCCGTGGGGCACGCCCGGCGGCACGTGGACCGCCGTCCCTCGGCGCATCGTCCGCACGTCCCCGTCGAGGTCGAACTCGAACTCGCCGTCGATGACGAAGGTCACCTGCTCCTCGGCATGGGCGTGGCTCGGGGCTTCGGTGTTGGGGGCGTAATGGACGAAGTTCACCATCATCCGTTCGCCCACCACGGGCCGGAACTCCAGGCCGTCCACGAACTCAACCATGTCGACGGCGTCGAGCTCCACGTACGTCCCTTTCCCGGCCGGCCGAAGCGCCGGGTCGGCTCCGAAGTACGAGCCTGCGTCCAGCCGGGTCACCGCTGATCCCCCAGGGCGCCGGCCACCACCTCGGCCAGGCGCCGGACTCCCTCGTCGATGTCGCCGTCGTCGATCCGGCTGAACGCCAGTCGAAGCGTGTTTCCGCCGGACCCGTCGGCGAAGAAGGGCCGGCCGGGGACGAAGGCCACCCTTCGATCCAGCGCCCGGGACGCCAGCTCGACCGTGTCCAGTCCGGCCGTCACCGTGACCCAGGAGAAGAACCCGCCGCGGGGGTGGGTCCACCGAACCCCGGCGGGCATGTGGGTCGCCAGCGCTTCCATCAGCAGCGCGCACCTCCGTCCGTACAGGGCCCGGGCCCGCCCGGCCTGCTCTTCCAGTCCGCCCCGGCGCCCGTATTCCTCCAGCAGCCGCTGGCCCAGCGCCCCGGCGCACTGGTCGGTGTTCTGCTTGGCCAGCACCATCTGCTCGACCACCGGGGCGGGACCGGCGGCCCAGCCGAGCCGGACGCCCGGGAAGAAGGTCTTGGAGAACGTTCCCGACTGCACCACCACGTCCGGCCCGATGGTCCACAGGCTGGGCGGCCGATCGTCGTCGAACCCGAGCTCGCGGTAGGCCACGTCCTCGACGATGAGGAACCCGTGCCGCCGGGCCAGGTCGACCAGGGCCTGCCGGCGTTCGCTCGCCATGCTCACCCCGGTCGGGTTCTGGTGATCCGGGATGGCGTACAGCAGCTTGGGCCGTCCTTGGCGAGCGATGGCCGCGCCGATCCCGTCCACGTCGAGGCCAGCCTCGTCCACCGGCACGCCGATCACGTTCGCCTGGAAGCTGCGGAAGGCCATGATGGCGCCGAGGTAGGTCGGAGCCTCGACCAGTACCACGTCGTCCGGATCCAGGAAGCTCTTGCCCAGGAGCTCGAGCGCCTCGATCCCGCCGCTGGTGATGGCCAGCTCGTCCTCGGCCGGGCGGCGATTCTCCCGTTGGGCCAGTCGATCGGCCACGAACGCGCGCGGCCCGGGCAGGCCCCGGGTCGGCCCGTACTGCAACGCCGTCGAGTCACCCGAGGTGACGATCTCGGCCAGGATCTCGGCCAGGATGGGGCCGGGGAACGTCGCCGGATCGGGAAACCCACCGGAGAACGAGATCAGGTCCGTGGCGTTCGCCAGCGCGAGGATCGAGGCCAGCCCGGGGCCGATCTCGGCCCGGGTCCGCGCGGCGAACAGCGCCGTCCAGTCGACCGCTCGCACGGTGTCCGGGTTCGCCTGCTGATCGATCGCCATCGTCCACCCCCGTTCGTACGCCGTCCCCGCATTGCTCGAGCGCGGAGGCGAGTGTAACATCCACCCCGCGTCTCACCTGTCGAACGGAAGCTGGAGGACCATGCCGGCCTGGAGAGGGGGATTCGAATGAGCCTTCGGCCCTCCCACCCCGTCCGGGTGCGCCCATCGAACGGGATGGAAGAGCATGGAGCCTCCGCCCGCCCCGGGCAGCCGGCGCCCCCGCCCCTGGACCGGCACGACCTGGCCATCCTGTCGCTCCTGGTCCGCGATGCCCGGATGTCCCAGCGCGCCGTGGCCAGGGAGGTCGGGATGTCCGCCCCGGCCGTGGCCGACCGCATCGCCCGGCTGGAGCGGGTGGGCGTGATCCGCGGATATCGGGCCGACGTCGACCGGTCGCTCCTGGGCTACGCTCTGGTGGTCTATGTCGGCGTGGTGGCCGTGCAGGGGGGCGATCAGCCGGCGGTGGTCGGGGCGTTGCGGGAGCTGCCGGAGGTGGAGGACGTGCACGTCGTGACGGGACCGAAGGACCTCCTGGTCCGGCTGCGGCTTCGCGACCACGACCACCTCAAGAACGTCCTGTTCGACCGGATCTGGAACCTCCCGGGAGTG
>DASWCX010000402.1:0-1681 GCA_036395815.1 Actinomycetota bacterium
CCTGGTCCGCCTACGTGGCAACCTCCGTGTTCGCTGTGGGCCACTGCGAGATCATTCCGGGAGCGAACGGGTCCTGGTTTTGCCGGAGCGGCCGTGCGTATCTCCTGATCGTGTGTGGACTATTCGTGCTTCAGCTGCTCATTGGGGTCGCGGTAGGCCTCTGGCCCCAAGGGCGTGACCCGCAGGGCCGTCTCCCGCGGCTCTTGTGAGCAAGGCGTCGTAGATCCGCCTGGCGGGGATGCCTGTCCGGCTCGCGGCCTCGCGAGCCGAGCCGCGCTTCGTCATACCTCTCTCCACCAGGGCGCTGGCGACTCGGACGGCCTCGTCCAGGTCGGGCGGAGACACCTGTGCACCCTCCATGACCACGACGATCTCGCCCTTCAGGTCCCGACCCCCGAGGAGCGCGGCGACATCACCCACGGTTCCTCGGATGATCTCCTGATGCAGCTTGGTCAGCTCGCGCACCACGGCCACGCGACGATCGCCTCCCGCCGCCAGGTCGTGGAGGCTTCGGGCCACCCGATTCGGCGACTCGAACAGCACGACCGTTCGCGGCTCTTCTGCCAACGCCGCCAGGCGTTCGGTTCGGGCCTTGCCCGCGCGCGGCAGGAAGCCCTCGAACACGAATCGGTCGGTCGGCAGCCCGCTGATCACCAGGGCGGCCACCACGGCGGAAGGGCCGGGGGCCACATCGACCGCGATGCCCTCCTCCACGCAGGCCGCCACCAACCGGTAGCCCGGGTCGCTCACCCCCGGCATGCCGGCGTCGGTGACCACGGCGACGTCGGCGCCGCCCCGAAGCTCCTCGATCAGCTCCGGCACCCGCCGCTTCTCGTTCCCCTCGAAGAACGAGACCAGGCGCTTGGGTTCGATCCCCAGATGTTGGAGCAGCCGGCCGGTCCTTCGGGTGTCCTCGCACGCGATGAGGCCCACCGAGCCCAGGACGCGGCGGGCCCGCTCGGTGACGTCCTCGAGGTTGCCGATCGGGGTTCCCACCACCCACAGCGTGCCGGGCACGCTCGCCGCCTCAGTCCTGGCGGCGAAGCTCGGCCCTGAGGTGCGCCTGGAGGGGCTGGCCCACCGCCGCCATCCGCAGCTCGTAGGCGAGCACGCCGTCGTGGAGCTCGAACGTCCGCTCCACCCGCGTGACCTCCTTGGCCGTCCCGGTCAGCCCGATCAGTGCGGACCCGACCTCGATCCGCCCGCCGCTGACCGTTCCCTCCTGGATCTCGGCGATCCCGGTGGGATGGGCCAGCACGATCTCGAGCCGTCCCCCCGCAACCGGCCGCCAGTAGCCCATCTCGGAGTGCCGGAGCTGGCCGTCGTCCAGCGTCCACGTGCGCTGGGTGTACAGGAGGAAGGGCTTGCCCACGTGCCAGAACCGGAGCTCCTCCCTGTAGGCGAAGGACTCGATGGTCGGATACTCACCCTTCCCCTCGCCGAGCCATGTCCCCAACAGGAAGGCGATCGGCTCGACCTGGGGATGAAGCGGTGGTGCCTCGTTCGGGCTCATCGGCCGAACGCTACCACCGGGCGGACCCTTCGGACTCCGGCCCGGCTATCCTCGGAAGGGTGAGCACCGGGGTCGACGCCGCAGGCTCGGTCGACGAGAGCCAGGTCGTCGGCACCAGGGTCGAACGGTTCGCCCGCAGCAGGCGGCGATGGTATCGGCGGCCCGTGC